>CAZIYW010000047.1:0-21296 GCA_964543525.1 uncultured Fibrobacterota bacterium
ACCATGAAGAAATGGTAAATATCGTGTAGGTCTCCCAAATTCTACGCCACCAAAAGTTTTATTACACTGGATAATGGTTATCTATAATTTATCCCTTTTAATTCTCATTTATACATTATATAATAAAACTGAACAATTCGGTTTAGGTACTTGAAAAAAGTGAAAGTGGTACTTATCGGGAGGATATGCCATGAACAGAGTCCTATTGTGTATAGTGCTCATGTACCTTTCAGGAATTTTTGCCCAGGATATACCGTACGATGTATATGCCGGTAAAACAAAAGAATTTGCTAAAAATATATATCCTTTTGCCGGAAGGATATTTACCTATTCGGAGAATAACAAGGACAAGCAGGTTTTTTATACGAAAGCGCTTCTGGCTTTGAATAATGCTGAGACTGCACATTTAAGTGTAAAGAATTTAAACGATCTCCTTGTGTATTGCTCCTATTCGAAGCGCCTGAAAAAGGATTCAAGGCTACGGAAGGATATTGTTGCCTATGGCCATCGTCGGATTGAAGCAACTCTGACTGAGATTACCAAGCGTTTTCAGTGGGCTTCAGACCAGGTGCGAAAGGATGAAACCGCCGGTATTGCGGGAAATTTGACCACGATACTGAGACAGTTTGTTAACGAGTATAACAAGGTAAAGGGTTCGTTGGATGAGTTATCAAATCAGATTTCGCCAAAGGCGCGACAACCGGTTGTCATAAGTAAACCGGAACAAAAGTCGCAACGTGAGGCTCGGAAAGCTGCACCGGGAGATACCGCAACGGTCCTGATATTTTCAATACCACCCAATGCCAAGGTATATATGGACGGCTCTTTTATCGGCAAAACCAACATTGATAAACTTACAGTCACTCCGGGTGCCCACCGCATGCAGTTTACCGTTCAGGGAAAAGTGCTGACACAGGAGATGACCTTTAATCCAGGTGATAACGGCAAGATGTTCGTGACTATTGAGTAGTTGCCGATCCGAAATATTACTGATTTGTCAAATCTCTCTTCTGTCGAATCACTACGGTTTTACCGGATTGTCAGAGATTTCTCTGTTATTTAAAACAGATTTGTCGCAAATTCTTTTATTATTCAATATTTCTGACCATTTTAATATGAGGAATATTTACCTCATGGAAAATCTCACCATCACAAATAAAACCGCATTTTTCATAGAATCCAACAGCAGATTGTTGTGAGTTAAGATAGACCTGTCTTAAACCGATACGGCGTGCATGAGAAATCAGAGCCTCCAGCATGGCTTTACCAATAACGTTACCTCGCCACGCCGCTATGACCGCAAGTCTGCCGATATGGCCGTTCTTCTGCATGCGGCCAGTACCAACCGGCTCTCCTGCTTCGTTGCGGGCAAGGACATGGTAACAGTCGGGACAGCGGCCGTCAAAGTCGATAGCGGAGGATATGCCCTGCTCGCCGGTAAAAACAGTGTTTCGAACCAGGCGGATCTCTTTTTCGTGTTGAGTAAAGTCAACAATGTGAATGGAATATTTCATAATACCGGTGCTAGTAATAATCTTTTAATCTTCCAAAAATCTTTTAAAGCTTTTTATTTTTGGATAATGAAAGATAGAATTTGGGTGTTTGTCGATAGTAATATACTTCGATTAATCAAAGTAGTGCAGGTACCGGATGTGAGCTGCTAAAGATTCATGATAATCCATATCTTCCTTAGCAGCAGCTCTTCATCTTAAAAAGTCTCTTATCCACGAATGATACCCAAAATTTACTATTCGCTCGTCAAATACTGCATTCTCAAGTTCTATTTTATATGTGCCAATAATACTCTTTTTATCTTTATATTCTTTAAGTTTATATTCTATAGCCTGTTTTTCCTTTAAATTGTACCTCCTTTACTGTATAGGTATTCTTTCGCTTCTTTTGAAAGCGTCGTAACGCTGTTTCCGTTTTTTATAACTATTTCCGCGGCAAATTCAAAATACACCGCCCGCTGCAGAGTTTCGTTAAAGTCTTTGCCGACTGCAATCTGTCCGTGGTTTTGCAATATCACCAGTTCATGGTTACCGATTACTTCAGCAACAGCAGCGGCCAGCTCTTTCGAACCGGGGTTGAAATAGGGTACCAGAGCGGGTTTCCCGATATAAAACGGGATTTCCGGAATTACCGCAATATCTCTTTGGGGGTTTGCAGAGCAGGCGAAAGCTGTGGCATAGGGTGACTGGCAGTGCAGCACTACGTTGCATTCTTTTCTTTTCTGCAGAATTTTTCGATGCATCCCGATTTCAATGGATGGCTGTTTCATTTCCAATGGTGAATCGTCGTTAATGATACATACCATGACCGCATCTTCAGTTAATTCAGAGAGCCAGGCGCCTTTCGAGGTAATAAGCATGATATCCTGTTCGATGCGGCAGGAGAGATTACCGCTGCCGCAACGGACAAGGCCATGCTGTGCTGCTTTATGGGCGAAGAAGACAAATTCCTGAATATGGGATTTGAGTTTTTTATTCATACGGTCATAATTCCTTAGCAGTGCGTTGTATGAGATCCCATGCCTGTCTGACATGTCGTTCCTCAGTATTGGTCTGCCCTACAGAGAGCCTGAGCGTATAAATGTCGTTCAGTACCGTGTGGGTGAGGAACAGTTTACCACTTCGATTAAGCTCATCCAGCAGTTGTTTTGAGAAGTCATTGCCCTTTTTATGGGTAAAGCATACCAGGTTCAGAGGCGGTTCAACAACAAGTTCAAAATCATCCGAGTCTTTAATCCATCCGGCAAACTTTTGTGCCAGCTCGATATGGCGTTTGATATGGTACTGCAGTCCTGCAACGCCGTAATGGCGGATAACAAACCATAGTTTCAGTGCACGGAACCGTCTGCCGAGCGGGATATGCCAGTCACGGTAGTCAATAACTGCGCCCGATTCGGTTGCCTTGTTTCTGAGATATTCGGGGAGGATACTGAGTGTCTGTATCAATGCACTGCGATCGGCGATATAGAAGCAGTCGCAGTCGAAATTAGTGAACATCCATTTGTGCGGATTAAAGCAGTAGCTGTCGGCCAGTTCGATACCGTCAAGGATATGGCGGTACTCTGGACAGACCGCTGCAGTACCGGACATGGCACCATCGACATGCAGCCAGAGACCTTCATCGCGGCAGATGCGTCCGATTTCGGGGATGGGATCGATTGCGTTTGACGAAGTGGTTCCTACAGTCGCGCAGACAAAGCAGGGGATACGCCCGTCGGCTTTATCCTGTGCAATCTGTTCGGCAAGCAATTCTGCATGCATGGCAAAGGTGTTGTCAACGTCAATGAGGCGCAGGTTATCCTGTCCGATGCCGGCGATCTTCACGGCTTTTTCAACTGATGAATGGGTCTGCGTAGTAGAATAGGCGATACAGTTTCCGGTGCAGCCGCTTTTATTCGTTGCATAGCCGGTAATGCGTTCCCGTGCGGCAAGGAGTGCGCAGAGAACTGCGCTTGAAGCGGTATCCTGTATGACGCCTCCACCGCTGCCGTAAGATTTGAACTGCTCCGGCAGGCTGCATATATCTGCCATCCAGTCCATGACGTGTGTTTCCAGTTCAGTGCAGGCGGGACTGGTCTGCCATATCATGCCCTGTACTCCCAGTCCGGATGAGAGCAGGTCACCGAGAATGGAAGGCCCCGAGGTGTTTGCCGGGAAATAACCGAAAAAATTAGGTGACTGCCAGTGAGTGATACCCGGCATGATATACTCGTTGACATCGGCAAGTATCGTTTCAAAGGATTCACCCTGTTGAGGCGGAGATGAAGGCAGTGCGTTTCGGATTTCCCCCGGTTGCATCTGAGAGAGTACAGGCAGTGATTCCACTTTTTCGTAATAGTCGGCGATCCAGTCGATAACCGCTTTCCCATAACGACGAAAATCTTCGGAAGACATGTGGTAACTATTTTGTTGCGACATACCGCTTACCTCACAATCGTTAGGTTTAATACAGTAAAAAGTAATACGTTGCGGTGATACGGTTGAGTGGAGTGCTGGAGTACAGGGCAATTGTTAAGAGACGACTGCAAAACATTTTTTTATGGTATAGGCGCAGTATAAAAATTACTAAACTCGAAAATTCAATTTTGTCAATCGACATTCTCTTCCCCCACCACTTCACAGTTCCATCACTCCATACACCGGTGTGCAATACGTTTTTCAGTCCACCAGCTTCGATTCCGGCACGCGCTCCTTTTTTGGTTTGAGGCGGAACTGTTCGGGCCGCTCGTCAATTACTCTTTTAATCCAGGAATCGGGATACCCTTTTTCCTTCGTCCGGCCGTTTTCATCCTTGACATAGCCGTCATTGTATTTTGTCAACAAATATTCACCCAGTTCTTTCCAGCGTTTGACCGTCTGTTCGGCATGGGTGACCGAGTAGTCGGTCAGATAGCGTTTCATCAATGAAGGATTTGTTTTTGACAGTGCCACCGCCGTTTTTTCAACCGCCGGCTGCAGTGCGAGCAGATTACCTTCAATTTTCTTCTGTACGGCACGGATCTCAGGCTCCATGTATGAATATTTCAGGTTTGCGATATTTGATACGAAATTAAATACCCACCATGCCGATTCCCATGAGAATTTGCCAAGCTCACCGACCGTGAATGATTCCGGAATGGCGTCGATACAGCAGTAGAGCGGTGTATAGCAGGTCATCCAGGTATCATCAACGCCGTACCATAGTACTCCACCAACAGCGTTTGGCAGAAATGAGCGGGACTGCGATACGAAGGAGTAGCCGGTTTGTTGGGTTGATAATGGGCGTTCCCAGGCGTATTCAACGCTGTCGTGGGTCCAGACCAGGGGCCGGCAGCGGTTCGGGCTGTTGTATGGCCCGGCGTCGATACCTTTGGTCATATCATAGTCGGTGCCTTCATAGTGATCGCGCATAAGGCTGAATACATCGGCAAGGGAGATTTTTTTATCCGGTTTTATACACAGGGGATAGGGTTTTGCACCTTCGACAGCCCTGTGAAAATCGGGAGAGAGATTCAGTGACGGAGCTGCGCGACGGAAGATAGACCAGACCCGGGTATCTGCAAAACGTCTGTTTTTCGGGGTGGACGGGCAGTAGGCTTCACAGA
Organism: uncultured Fibrobacterota bacterium; assembly: GCA_964543525.1. Lineage (GTDB taxonomy): Bacteria > Fibrobacterota > Chitinivibrionia > Chitinivibrionales > JANQEN01 > CBDVBE01. The sequence goes on from CAZIYW010000047.1 coordinate 5,096, forward strand.
AACGGAACGGCTCCTTCGATTTTGGATTGTAATATCCCTTTTCAACCGCAAAGGAGACAACATTTTTTGAATAGATACAATTTTGGGGATCATTAAGGGAAAATGTACCTATACGCGCCTTGTTCGCATGACAGGAGATATACCCGTTCGGGATTTTCTGTGCCACCCAGATTGCGCCTTTCCCGCCGGGCCCCGGGCCGATCATCTCCATAATCCAGACCTCTTTCGTATCGGCTATGGAGAATGATTCACCGGTAGACCGATACCCGTATTTTTCAACCAGATCGGTCATAACAGTTATTGCCTCACGCGCGGTTTTTGCCCGTTGCAGGGCAACTTCCATAAGGTTCCAGTACCCGAACATTCCATCAGGATTCTTCAATTCCAGTCGTCCGTTAAAAGTGGTTTCACTGATGGCCAATTGATGTTCGTTTATCAGATTGACATATGCGTATGTATGCGGTACCTGCGGTATTTTACCGTATACATTCCCGCGCCAATCAGTTATTTCCAACGAATCATCCGGCTTATGATTCGCTGCCGGGGCATGTTTTAAGTGGGGATGAAATTCACCGTCACAGGTATAGGTTATCATCACCGAGCCGTCTTTTGATGCACCTTTTGTCACCAGAAGGTTGGTACAGGCCGTTACCGGTAGTGTTGTCAATAACGAAATGAGAAATATTCTTTGTATTCCCTTCCCGTGTTCTCCCCACATGGGTAGATACCTTTCTTTGAAGTGTACAATTAACAGTCGTATTTCCGTAAACCGTGCGAGCGAGACTTTTTGAGGAGTAAAGCGACAGGAATTTTTTTTCACCCATGCTAAAAGCGGGGTTTTTATCAACTCGCTCGAAATGACCAGGCGCTTTTTATTAATTTTAGATGGTTAACGGAATTGTTCAACAGGTATAAATATAGATGTTGTGCTCTTTAAAAGTCATTTGAGATAAAAGGCTGGAGTTAAGAAGGGAGATACATATATGGCAAATCGAGCGACCTGGAGCGGCACGTTTGGTTTTGTTGTCACCAGTATCGGTGCGGCTATCGGACTGGGCAATATCTGGCTCTTTCCCTGGCGGCTTGGCAGATACGGCGGAGCTGCATTTCTACTGGTGTACCTTTTCTTTGTATTTGTTATAGCCCGTATCGGCCTTATGGGGGAATTCGGGTTGGGGCGGTCGCAGAAGAAAGGTTCTATAGGTGCGTTTGAAACCATTTACCGGAAGAAAAATATCTCGTTTGGTGCATGGATCGGTGGCCTGCCTGTAATAGCCCAGGCAGGTGTATTTATTTTTTATTCCATCGTAGCAGGATGGGTGATTCGGTATTGTGTCCTCGCGGTGACAGGTTCTTTTACCAATGCCGATATACCGGCATTATTCCAAAATTTGGCAGCCCATCCGGCAAGTATTCCCTGGCATGCTGCTGCAGTGGCGATAACGGCAGTTATTGTCATTTTGGGAATAACCGGGGGCATTGAGACGGTAAATAAAATTATCATGCCTGCGCTGTTTGTTATGTTTTTTATACTGTTAATCCGCTCCCTGTTCCTGCCTGATGCAATGAAGGGCGTTCGGTATCTTCTCATTCCGGACTGGACCTGTCTGTACAGTATCGAAACCTATGTCACGGCGCTGGGCCAGGCGTTCTTTACGGTCTCACTCGGCGGTGCCGGTATGGTTGTGCTGGGAAGCTACCTGAAAGATGATGTTGCTGTTCCGTCGGTTGCAATGCACACCGTAGTGTTTGATACGCTTATTGCGCTGTGTGCCGCTTTTATTATTCTCCCCGCGGTTTTCTCATTCGGTTTCGATCCTGCTGCAGGACCGCCGCTGCTGTTCATAACCCTGCCGAAAATATTTACCATGATGCCGGGTGGGGGATTCTTCGGATTTCTCTTCTTCCTCGGCGTGTTGTTTGCAGCCATATCTACGGAGATTATTCTCCTTGAAGTTATGGTGGAAGCCGTTACCGAACGTACTCCTCTGAAAAGGACAGTCAGTGCCGTTATCCTCGCAGTTGCCGCGTTTCTCATTGGTCTTCCCATGGATACCAATGAGCATTTTTTTCACCTTTTTGTAAATATTGTCACCATCTATCTGATTCCCTTTGGTGCGGTTCTGGCCGCGGTAACCTTTTTCTGGGTTTATGGTATTGATAATGCCTTTGCTGAAATCAACAAGGCGGTGGAAAGACCTCTTGGTTCGGGATGGAAAATAGTCGCCAAGTATGTATTTGTGGGGGTGTCGATAATGGTGCTTGTTCTGGGTATTGTGTATGGCGGGATTGGGTAACGAAAAGAGCAGATAAAAATGAAAGGTTACACGTTAACAGTATAACCTTTTATCTTTTACTTTTCACCTTGTACCATTCGCTTTATATTTAAACCCAATCATCTTATAAATCAGCTTTGCGACTGCAAAAGGGGAGTTTCTATCATTTTCGTTACAGGCAAGTTCGACTACATCAAAGCCGATAACATTTTTCATGGTAACTATTTTTTGTAGCAATGCCATCCCTTCATCCCATTGAAGGCCGCCGGGTTCAGGAGTACCGGTTGAGGCGATAACGCTCCAGTCAAAGACGTCGACATCCCAGGTGATGAAAACCGGGTCGGGCAGATTTCGCAGCGCCGACTCGAGATCAAAGGCGGCGGTGCGGTATTCGTGCATTGTACAGAGAGCAATATGCTCGGCTTCAACCCGTTCCGCTTCCTCGAATGATATACTCCGGATACCGATCTGCAGGGTATTTCGGGTATATTCACGAACCCGCGCCATGGTACAGGCGTGGCTGAGGGTACTTCCTTCATAGGAGTCACGCAGGTCGGCATGAGCGTCAAGCTGGATAACGGACATGGTGCCGTATTTTTCGTGGAGTGCCTTGCAGTAACTACTGGTGATGGAATGGTCGCCTCCCAGAAGGATAACAAACTTGTCTTTGTCAATAAGTGACTTTGTTTCGGCATAGACGGTTGCATACATCTTTTCAGGATTTTCCAAATGATCTGGAGGTCCCAGTGTGGCGATGCCGGTGCGATAGGGCTCGCAATGGAGAACCTCGTCATACAGTTCAAGATAGGCGGACGCCAGCAGTACGGCATCGGGTGCACGGGCAGTCCCGCTGCCGTATGATATACCGCCTTCATAGGGTACGGGAAGAATTATACATGGGGCATCTTCGGGTGAAGGATGGTCAATATCGGGACCGAGAAAAGGCGTTATTCTTTCGTTTTGCATTGTACTGATTCAAGATTATCAATAAAATCGTCAATTTTTGTGACTAGTTTTTTCTGTTTGCGCGGTTTGCAGAGGTCCAATACATACGATACAAGAAGAGGAAATATAACGCTGTATTCACCCCAGATCTGCACCAGTTTATCATCATCGGCTTCCTGGTATTTTTTCCAGGTGACCGCTTCACTGAATGTACAGCTGGAGAGGCTGCCGTCACGTTCAACGGCGGTGCCTATCTGCAATCCGCGATCTGCTCCTTCAAATTCAAGTTTGAGAATCTGATCCAGTACCGGGCTTGTCTGCTGGATAAAATTCTTGGGACCGCCGCCGCCGAGTTCGATAAAACCGGTTCTTTGCGATGCATACACAATGGCCGCGGAGTCAAAGATATCCTTTGCCGCATGCATCTGCAGCGGCATTCCTTCACGATCGGTAAATATGAAATTCATGGCAATGGAATGGTTGGTATGGGAATCCCAGAAAACAGGGACGTCATGTTTTGCGGCGGCAGCCATAAAGCTCATCTCAGGATGCGGCGCATTTTCAAGAACCCAGGTACCCAGATAATTATTGAATTCCCAGCTTGACAGAGGCCGGCCTTTGAGCGTGTCATACTCGGTACGAATAAAATCCCTGATGATCGCATCCTGGGCGTCAAGGGTCTCTTTGTCACGGATACCAATATCATAGATACGGGTGTCGCCGTGCTTTCTCAGTAATTCATCATCGCAATCGGGACTGATTCTTTTTACGGGCAGGCCGAAGGCAAAATGCAGGTCGTGGTATACCTGCGCGCCGGTCGAACAGACAACATCGATAAACCCGTTTTCAATGAGTGAAATGACCATGCCGCCCATACCGCCGGCAATACCGGCGCCTGCGATACCGAGCCAATTGGTATCACCGTCGGTGATCATTTTTCTGAAAAGCTCGGCACCGCGATACACATTTCTTGCTTCGAAGCATGTCTTCCCGATAGTCTGCAGCAATTCAGGAACAGATATTCCTTTTTTGAGGAATACCGGGTTCAAATCCGGTGCGTTTTTAAAGAGTGAATCAAGGGTCATACGTCGGCTCCCTTATATTAATCCATAAGCATAACAGCACAGGCAACCACGGTTGTCCAGAGGCCGTTTTTATGCCCCTCGGCAGATTGACAGACGCTACGAGTAACAAACTGGCGGTTTTTACTGGCAACGTACAGCTTCTTGCGTTCGTCCCAGGCTGTATCCGGGTCCAGTTCAAACCCCAGGGTCGAGGCGAGCATGGTGGCGGCAAGGTCTTCGGAAAAATCGGCCGCCTTCCGCATTGTTTCACCGAAACCGTGATGTTCGCTGATATACCCGTACTGTTTTTTATTTTTCGGCTGCGCCAATCCAATGGATGCACACACGAGGCGATTCGGTTCATTCGTGCATTCCCGGGCCATAACAACAAACGTTATCTGACCGGGTTTCAATTCATTAATACCGCGTTCCCGTGAAATAATTTTACAGTCGGGAGGGAAGATACTGGAGACTGCGACAAGGTTGCATTTTTCGATTCCCGAGGACCGGAGAGCAAGCTCAAAACTCTGTAATTTATTTCTGTGAAAACCAACTCCTTTGGTAAAAAACATGCGTTTTGCAGTTAGATTATCCAACCGTTACTCCTTTTGTAAAAATGGGACTCTACATGCTTTTAAAAATGCAGGAATAAAATAAATAACTCGGAATAAAAATAGAAAGGAAATATAAAAGGCTTTATTATTATCGTAAAGCTTTTTCGCCCGGTTGAAACACCACGGGTATCTTTTTGGAAATTACTATGGAAATGGTATTACTTTATTGATATATTACTATATAGTGATATTACGTTATTAAAAGTACTGTGCTCAAGAGAATGACGGCGGGTAGTCATGGACTACACGAAAGTGTATGGTACTGTCGAAAGATGAGAAAGGTGGGGTGGTATATGAAATCATCATGGTATGTTCCACTGCTGTTCGTGCTGTTCTCGTTAACGGTAACTATGCAGGCGGGAACGACAACGGTTGTGTTTCAAAATGTGGATGAAGGCGGTTATCAGGGCACGCAGGATTGCTGGATAGACGGAGATTTTGATTGGCCCAACGGTGACAAAAAATTTGTCCAGGTCTTGTACGAACTTTGTCTCACGTGAGTAGACAGCATCATTTTTGAGTTCCGTGGGATCTTTAAGTTTCAAGTTTCTTTGTTACCGACAGACGCTGAAATAGTGCAGGCAACCGCTTCGTTATATGCCGATAAAGAATTCAGTATGACGGGGAATGGCCCGAAAACGCTCTATACACTTACCACGGCCTGGCAGGAGTCTACGGCAACCTGGTCGATACCCTGGGAGCAAAAGGGCGGTGATTTTTCTCCTACACCAATCGCTACTAACGATAATGATACCGTTGGCAACTGGGAAGACTATGATGTAACGCCGGTTATAAAAGGTATCGTTGAAGATGATGATCCGAACTACGGTTTTATTTTACTATTCGACGATTATATAGACGGATATGGTGTGTACTATACGTCCTCGGAGGCTGAGGATCCTTCACTGCGTCCGAAGTTGACCGTGACGTATTTTCTTGACGATACTGAGCCGCCGTCCGTTTCGGTAACGTCACCAAAAGCCGGTGATGTGTGGGAAAAGAAATCCACGCATATAATCAGATGGGACGCCACCGACAATAATCTTATAGCATCAAGTGCGGTCTATTTTTCTCCGGACAATGGGACAACGTGGTCGCTGGTTGACAGTGTGCCGGGAAAGAAAAAATACTATTCCTGGCAGTTGCCCGATACGGTTTCCGAGGAGTGTAAAATCAAGGTGGATACCTGGGATCCTGACGGTAATGTCGGCAGTGGTGAATCGGATCTGTTTACTATAGAGACCATAACTGCGGGCAGTCCCGTTGCTGCGCATACCACAAAAACTATCCTTCTGAAGAAAATGGCCGGCACCTGGCGTCTTTACCTTCCGTTGTTTCAAAAGGGCGCGGTAACCGTTGCAGACAGCAGGGGGAGGATGCTGTATTCTTTCAATGCCGCTGCCGGGAAACAGTGGCATGTCCTTTCCGGACGAATGAGCGTCGGTGTGTATTTCCTTACGGTAAAAACAGCACATGAGATATTTGTTAAGAAGTGTACGGTGGTTCAGTAAAGCGGTTACCGCCGTTACGATTATCCGACTGTGTAACCTGCCGATTAGTCCAATAGAGAAAGGACTCTGCGGTTTTCACCGCAGAGTCCCCGGAAGGAATGGGCTGACTATGGAAGATTATTGCTAACCATTCCATATTATTTTTTAATCATTGGTTCTTTCTGTTCTCTGTTTTTTGTAAATGGTATTGTTTTACTGTTTCGTGTCCGGGGTTTGCCGGAGACAGTTCTTTTGTCAAGGCGCATACCCGACCAGTCTATCTCATATACCGCGTCACCCGCTGCATAGAAAATGGATTCTTCATCGGGGCAGAGGCTGGCAAGAAAGAATGCATCATTATCCAGATAGACGGTTTCCGTTATCTCAACGCCGTTCACCCAGGTCACCAGGGTATGATAGCCGGGCGGGATATAACAGACAGACCAGTATTCTTCAACGGGAACACACGCATCGGCATACACCGTTCCGAGGGTGAGATCGCAACACAGCTCCATGCCGTAGGGGGTACTCAGTACTACCAGTAATTTTGTCGTGACATACCAGCAATACTGATCCCATTCTTCCATGGAGAAGAGGAAGGCAAAGTCGTCGAAACCGTCACCGTTAAAATCGGCACGAACATAGCAGGGAAGGTCATAGGGGTCATAGGGGGTGTTTGACGGGTATAAATATTCGCCGTACCGGTTTAATCCCGGTGAAAAATAGCCTTTGACATACGGAGCAATCGCGGCTTTAACCGAAAAGGGTATACTGAGCCAGGTGTTCACATAGGGACCGGTGTCAATCGGGTCGTCGTCCTCATCGGGCGGGACTTCAACAACACTGATGCAGCCGATTGACATGAGCAGCAATCCGACGGTTAACAATAATATCTTTTTCACAGTGACCTCCTTGAAGGGTAGTGGTTCGTTATCTTTTTTTCGTGTTCACCGGATAATGCATCAAATACCTTGCCAGACTCTGAAAGTGCTGAATTTACGGAGATTTGGAGCCGGGTACCTGTTTCCAGGCTATAATTTTTCGGGAACAGAATCGCATACAAAGGGCTAATAAAACAGGAGACCTTTTGTAAGTTGCTGTTATTAAACAAGATATAGTTGTAATAAAAATCGGGAACAATTTCCCGTTGCCGTCTTTCGACGTTCTGTCAGCATGCTTTCTAATACCATATATATTCGTCATTTCGACCAAAGGGAGAAATCTGCAGGTTATTTGTTCTTAGAAAAGAAAGATTTTATTGGTCGGGCGAAAATGAAGGTGTACCAATTTCTACTTCGTGATCTCCCTTTGGTCGAAATAACGGATCATGGAACTGCCGGACAGTCCCCAAACCATAAAAGATATTCATTCAGAATAAAATTACTGAACCGGGAACTACCGGAATATCTATACTATTAAAAACAAGAAGGTGCAAAAGTAGCAGTATTGCATATAATATGTTATTTTAGAAATTGTCGTACTTATCAGCAGAGAGAATGAACGGGATGCAGCTTACCAGACTGAAATCACTTATTAACTATGCGCTGATTATTCTTATCGTGTTAATCGGCATCGTTACCGTACTGCTTTGCAGCAGGAATGAGCGTGCATTAAAAAAGGGAAACCGGCTTCTTGAAAACGGTGATTTTATCGGGGCGCGGAATGTTTACGAAAGAATAATAGCACGCAATCCCGAGAATTTTTCCGCCCACTATGGATTGGGAATGAGCTGGTGTGCCGAAACGATCTATAAGACCGAGTTGCATCTTGCAGAGCCGGAGGACTGGTATCCCGCAATATATCATATGACCATTGCCATGAATATGAAGGAGCACCGGCAGGTACAGGAGACGCTGGCGATACTGCATTTTAATCTCGGTGCCTGTTTTAAGAAGAGGAACGATTATGCCACTGCGATAAAGCTTTTTGAACAGGCTGTTGCCTATAATCCCGGACTTCTCAAGGCGCTCAATATGCTTGGTGCCCTGTACCATGAGAGAAAAAATTTTTCTAAGGCGGAATACTACTATAAACAGGCGATCGCGGTGCAACCCGATTATGCCATGGCGCACTTTAATCTGGGAGCGCTGGCATGGGCGCGGCAGGATTATCAAAAGGCTGCGGAATCCTTTCGGAAGGCTGCAGAACTTGAGCCGGACAACAGTTATTTTCAGAACTGGTTAATAAAAGCACAGGAACACGCGGGTAATCACTAATGGCATTTTCTCTGCAGGATTATGAAATTATCGAGGAGATAGGGCGGGGAGGATTCGGTACGGTCCTTAGGGCACGGAAGAAATCACTCGGCAGAATTGTGGCGATAAAATCGCTGGCAGCTCACCGTAGCCTTCAGCAGAAAGAGATTGTTCGCTTCCGTCGCGAAGCCGAGGCCATGGCGCTGCTGACGCACGACAACATCATCACCGTGTTCGATTATGCGTATTACAGTAATAATTACTACATTGTTATGGAATATATTGACGGGATCACCCTTGATGATGCCTTGACAATAGGCATTTCAGCCCGGGTGGCCCTCTTTATTATGGAAAAAGTCGTCAGCGGTTTGAAAGCTGCACATGCGGAAAAAGTAATTCACCGCGATATCAAACCGAGTAATATCCTGCTGGGCAGGCAGGGACAGGTAAAGCTGGCCGATTTCGGCCTTGCAACCTTTCAGCCCGATGTATCCAGATACTCTTCCGGTGAGGCGGTACTCGGCACCTTCTGCTACATGGCTCCGGAGGCGATGGTAACCCCGAAAGAGATAGATGCCCGCGTTGATATTTTTTCTCTGGGCTGCATTCTATACCGAATACTCACCGGTGCACTGCCGTTCCCCGGTTCGACTATCGGTGAAGTATCTTACAAGGTGCTCAATGAGGCTCCCGCACCGGTTCAGCAGGACGACACATCGCTCCAGGAGGTGGTTACACTTACTTTACAGTGTATTGAGAAAGATCGCGAGAAACGTCCGTCGCTGGACAGAGTGCACAGCGCCTTGCAGAAGGCTGTGGCGGGTCAGTACCATCTCGCTCAGGAGGAACTGCAGAAGTATGTCACTGAAAGCAGACGGGATCCGGATACTGCGACGAGAGTACAGACGCAGCATACCATTGTTGAAAAGAGGAAGAGTCGGGTTACGGTGGCGGTCGTTGTCGGGGTTGTGCTTCTGCTGGCGGCGGGTATACTTTTTTCCCGCCGTTTTTTCACTTCGAATCGTTCCAATGACGGATCTTTACCGCAACTTTCCAATATTCGCAATACAAAGACCGTACCGGGAGGTGATAGGATAGGAAAACAGGTGCTGAAAAAATTATCCGCTGAAAATCCCAAGCCTTTGACCAGTACTTCACTTGATGTTGCCACCGGTACCTTAATTATAAGCGGTGTCGGCAGAAAGGATTCAATCACTCTGAACGGCAGTATATTTCCCGGTAAGAAAGAGCATGGTAAATGCAAGGCGACGCTGAAACCGGGGCATTACCGTGTTGAGGTGTACCGCAGAGGTGAAGGGAAAATAGTGCGGAAAATACGGGTCATGCCGTACCAGGTAATGGTTCTTGATGTGGAAAATGAAAGGATGACCGATGAGCGTGACACGGGAAAATGAATGTGACGATGATCTGTTGACCGCGGCGTTACGTATGACCGCCTCTATGGCTGTGGAGGAGAAGATACTGTCGCTGCTCCGCGAGGGCCTGTCGCTTTGCATAAAGGTGTTGAATTGCGATCGCGGACTGTTGCTGTCGGAGTCGCCTGACGGCAAGCGGGAAATTATTGAGCAGCAGGGGAGTGAGGACGGGAATGTTCCTTACAGTACGACCGCTCTGCAGTTGGTGAATGAAAAGCAGGAACCGCTGCTTATATCGGATACTATCGAGGACGAAACCCTGGGTGTGCAGGAGTCAATAAACCGGCTTGATATCCGTTCCGTGCTCTGTGCGCGGCTCGATACCATAAAACATTCTTTCGGGGATAAGCGGGTGTACCTCTATCTTGACAGTCAGACAAATCGCCGTCCCTTTACCATGGGAGATCTTGAAAAATTCCGGCTGCTTTCACTGCTCATGGCCAATCTCGTAAAAAAGTCTGAGCTGCTTGAAGAGCGGGAGGCGCAGATTGAGGAGTTGAAAAACCGGGTGCAGGAGAAGCAGTTCGAGGATCTGATTTTCAGCAGTGAATCCTTTGAAAAGTGTCTGTCTCTTGTTAAACAGGGAGCCGTTACTGAAGTACCGATTCTCCTGAAAGGAGAAACCGGTACCGGCAAGGAGGCGCTGGCCCGGATTGTGCATAAATTAAGCTCGCGGAGCGGAGGTCCTTTTCTGGCGGTAAATTGCGGTGCTATTCCGGGCAACCTTATTGCAAGCGAACTCTTCGGTCATGAAAAAGGAGCCTTTACCGGTGCGGTAGCCATGAAAAAAGGCCTTTTCGAAGAAGCTTCCGGAGGTACGCTGTTTCTCGATGAGGTCGGGGAGTTGCCGTCGGAGATACAGACCCACTTTCTACGTGCTCTTCAGGAAGGTGAAATAACCCGGGTGGGTTCGTCAAAACCGATTCAGGTGGACGTGCGTATAGTCTCGGCGACCAATGTTGACCTTGAGAAAGCGGTTGAAACAGGCAGTTTCCGTAAGGACCTCTATTACCGCTTGAACGTTTTTCCAGTTAATGTGCCGCCGATTCGTCAACGAGGCAGGGACTCGCTGCTTCTGGCAAACTATTTTCTTAAGATGTACAGTGAGACATACGGAACCCAGAAACTCAAATTCAGCAGTGACTGTGAGAAAGCTATCCTTGCCTATGACTGGCCCGGTAATGTACGTGAGATTCAGAATTTTATTCAGCGGGCAGTGATAACCGCACAGAGCGGTACAATCAGCAGAGAAGACCTTGGCCTGCAGTCACCCGGGGAAACCGAATATTCAACCCTTCGCGAAGCACGGGAGACTCTTGACCGGGAATTGATACAGAATGCCCTGTCACGCTCGCCGAATAACCTTACAAATGCGGCTAAAATACTCGGGATAGATCGGAAGAGTCTGCGGATTTTGCTTGAGAAGTACGGAATGGACAGGTAACCGGGACTTACTACAACGAATAGCTCAATTTTGATTTTATATAGTTACAGTAAGGCATCAGGTTGTAAAAGTGGTTGGAGCACCGGAGTGTTGGAATGGTAGGATAGAAGGTATACAATAGACTATTCGGGGTGAAGGAGGTGTTGGATCGGGAAAAAGTTCCCGATTTTTTATGAGCATCATAAAATATTGATTTTAAATAAAATAAAAACATTAAAGGTGATATATCTCTCCTATTCGGGAGTGAATTCCCAATTATTTTACACGGTTAAAAACAAGTTGGAATTGTATCTCTTTAAAAATCAAAAACTTACAAAACTGGCACGATATTTGGATTATATACAGGCAGAATAACAGAACATTCACCTTAACCGAAAGGTTGGCAATTATGCGTAAACTGTTTCTTTTATCGCTACTCTGTTGTCTGCTTGTTCCCAATGGTATTCTTGCGGAGGATTCTACCAGGGGTGAGGATACACGATGTCCGGATGAGTGCTGCGGGGAAAATTATGATGAGGAGTATTGTGAGGAGTATTGTAATGAGGAATATGGCATTTATGACGACGATTTTATTATCGGTGACCGGATTTACCACTGGTTTGTCTTACCGTCGGGAAGGCGTATTCTGAAGTGTCGTCAGATTTATTATGATGCCGGTTACGGAATTTATTTCGGTCCGTGGGAAGTGGCGGTATATTTTAACTGGTACGATTTTTATCCGGGTTATTTCACCTGGTGTCCGACGCTTCATATCTATTATTACAACCACCCCTACTATGTAACCTATTACCATCACGTCTATCATCATGTACATCATTATATACATATCAGTCACAGCATTTACTGGAAGCCGTGGATACACTGGCGGCCCTGGCATTTCTGGAAGAAGCATCACTGGCATAAGGTGTGGCATCCCAAGCACAAGATCAAGCATGCCTATACACCGCATAACAAGCACGGGAAAAAGTTTATAGCCCATAAAAACAATAAACACGAGAAAATGTATCTGAAGCACGGTACTACCAGGTACAAAAAGATTCAAAAAGTAGGCACAAACCAGAAATCATACATACTTGCCAAGAAGACGCCGGTTATAAAACAGGGAAATGGGCATGTGAATCATGTGAGCACGTTGAAAAAGATGCCTGTGCAGAAGAAAAGTACAACAATAAAAAAACAGCCCGTTACGAAGATTAATAAGACGTCACTACACAAGAGTACCGGATACAATAAGGTTACCAGTCAGGCGCACAGTACTCAGAAGAAGCATGGCAGCTATCACAAAATCAATAAAAGTCACAAGCTGCCGGAAAAGTACCATACACCGAATTTCGGTACAGCGAATAAGATTCATAAAATGAAACAGACGGAAAACACCGTGAAGTTCAAGCATACGAATACGATGGCGAATCGGCCGGCGGTCAGGGTGCCGCGGCGGAAATCCACCTTGGAGAGTTACACCTTTACCGACAGGAAAGGGAAGATCTCACGGAATAAAAACAATACGGTAAAGTTGACTACCGGTCGCTCATCGCGCAAGGTAAAAACGTTCAGAAGAGAAAAGTAACATTTTTTCAGACGACAGATACCGGCGGCGGGGAAAACCGGCCGCCGGTATAGTAAGAAAAGGAGCGAAAGGTAACCGGACAAAGTGTTGACACAGGCAATAAAAGACGGTATCTTTAAAACAGGTTTTAAAAGGATAACAAATTAACAGGATAAACAATTATGACACGATTAAAAAAACAGACAGCTCTTCTGCGTATACTTTTTCTTTCGGCGGCAGTACTTTTTGCCGGCGGTATCGGCTTTGAAACGTATGCGGATCAGAATACTAAAAAGAAGAAAAAGACGGTAGTTACGCAAAGGAAAAAGACGGTGCCGAAGAAGGAGACGAAAAATTCAACTGATGCACCGGGCCCAATCGTTGACGATACACCGATTAATCCAAAGAAATATAATAAGAGTGACGCCCGCAAACCCTACTATGATCCGCGCAAAAAAGACAGCCGCACGAAGGACAGTCTTTTTCCGTCATCGAAAAAAAAGAAAAAGAAGCGCTGGTAGGGATACAATCTTTCAATTACCGGTTTTTGAAATCCTCGCGTACCGGATAAAAGGCATCGATGATTTTACAGGGAGTTAACGCTTTACCGCAGTGAACGATATTCGCCGGTATGACCGCAGCGTCACCGGCTTCACACACTCTGGTCTCACCGTCAACAATCATCTCAAAAGTCCCTTCCATGAGGTTGGTTATCTGCTCATAATGGTGTGCATGTTCCGGCAGCACCGCACCTTCCTCGACAGTCCAGTAGGCGAGGGTCATATGGTCGGTATGGGTGAAGACCGCTTTGAAACCGGGGACTATCTCCTGCTCTTCCAGAGTATCCAGTTTTACGTATGGCATTTAGTGTCTCCTTTTTATTATTATGGATTATACCGGGGAGAGTTGTAAAATAGTAAATTAGCCGATCGTAGTACACCTTATGAATTTAATACTATTCCTTATGCGCATTTTAAAAAAAACCCCAACAAGTGATTGATTTATTTGCGGATTAAATTAGATTATATTTTGCGAATTTTCAAAGGGAAACCTTTCAATTAAAATTATTCTTTAAAAGGAGGTAGGTAATGCTGGCAATGGATATCCCGATTGCAATGATGTCCGGACTGGTACTGGCTGAAGCCGGGAAGAATTTGGTCACCAGTGGCGATAAGGAGAAAGTGACCTTTATGCGCGTGGTTGTTCTTATGTATGCTGCGATATTTATTGCCCCGACACTGGTATACTATTTCCTGGGCTGGCCTGCATGGGAGGTTAACTATCTCTGGCGATGGGTGGAACATATACGGGATGTACCGATACGGGCGGCATTTTCATATGTGCTGCTCGCCTGTGCCGTGATACCCGCCTGGCTGGGTTTTGAGCTGGGGCGGTTCTTCCTGTTGAAGGGAAAACCATTATGGGTACGTACAGGCTATATTGCAATGCTCATTATTACCGGAATAATAATTCTTGCGATGTGGGATATTACCTTTAATATTTATACATCTTTTGAAAATTTCGATAATAAAATATCCTATTCGTTCTGGACCCATCCCTTTGCAACGGGCTGGGCAATTAGCGCGGTCTATTTCTGGGGATCGCTGGCATGGTTTTATGTCTGGTTGATGAAGAAGAGGTAGATGGGATTTTTATAGACAAAAATATCCTGCTCGTGCGCGGTAGCTCGTAACTGATTTTGATTACGATTATAATTATGATTACGAATGAGGGGTCGGGCACCGCTTTGCTGAGTACGAGACGTAATAGAAACAAGAACTTAACAAGCGAGGAAATGTATGTTACAGGTTGATCTTCCTGCGGCATTTGCCATAGGTCAGGTTTGCGCAATCATGGCCAGGGATGGCCTGAAAAAAGAGAAGGATCTGTTTGCCAATACATTTCTCGGTCCGGTTAACCTTTTTCTCTCCTGTGGATTTGCCCCGGGTGGTCTTTTCCTTCTCATCGGCTGGCCCGCCTGGGAGTGTATGTATATTTCCGGGTGGTTTGAACAGCCGTATAACCGGCCTCTTTGTGCTGCCGCCTATATTGCCTTTTTGATTAGTATGGTTCTGCTGGGTAATCTCGGATTTATTCTCGGCCACTACTGGTATCGCATTAACAAAGACAAACTGGTTATTGCAGGGAGTATTTTCGGTGTTGTTCTTGCACTGCTGCCGTTTCTTGTTAAATGGGGTGTCTGGTGGGATATCGGTACCTTTCAGGAGGTTGCAGTCAATGAGGGAGGCTATTCTTTCTGGAAACCGCCGTTCTTCTATGGCTGGCTGGCGATAATGAGCTATATGATTGTTACCGGGGCGATTACTCTTTTGTGGTTGAGAAAGAAGAGTAAAACGTAAGGTTAGACATTGGTTTTACGGAGGCTATTGTCATTCAGGCCAGACAATTGCCGCTTAGTGCCAGTCCTGAAAGTCCATGATTTGTCATTTCTCCCTTCGGTCGAAATGACAGTTTTGCCTGGTTTTCGTACGGATTATTATGGAAGATGTACCGGTTTAATGAACTTTTTAACACCAATAATCCTATTATCTCTTTTTATGACTACAAAATTACATACTTATTATAATGTAAGCGACATTGATGTCGTTTTTTTTTACAATTATTCCGGATATACCGTGCTATTTGACAATCCTGTTCTGAATACCCTTTTTCTTTACCTGTTTGAGGATGTCGAAGAGGAGGGGATAGTTCCAGTTCTGTTCCAGGTGATTCCTGTCGTCAATGAGGTCGAAATAGAAATCCTCCCAGCCGGCTGGTGGAACAGGCCATTCTGCATGCACATAACCTGATAGACAAAGTATAATTAAAAAAGTCGTTGTTTTTTGCCGCATTTCAGTTCCTGCAGTGTTAGTTTCAGGCTTAGAGTGATATACTATATATGACATATTATTCCATTTCCGTATGCAGAAAAAAGTAACAATTTCGGGCAGAAGCTAGTTACAGTTATTCCAAAATCCCAGTACACCATTATTCCATCACTCCACTACTCCGGCACTCCAATACTCCATTTCCTCACTAATCAGTGGAACCTTTTTCTTCCAACCCTGTCTAAGTGTGACGGTTATTGACAATAAGCGTGACGGTTTTCAGGCGGGATACACCTGGGGGCAGCGGCTGTTTTTCAATCAGAACGGGGAGCGTGCAAGCCTTACCGGACAGCGTATCAGTGA
>CAZIYW010000047.1:21306-34066 GCA_964543525.1 uncultured Fibrobacterota bacterium
ACTTTAAGTATGATGTTTAAAGTGGGAAGGAGAAGAATCCGTCACAATGCGGGAAAAATAATGATGCCGGTCTTAACATGGTCATGCTTATTCAGGTACCGCTGAAACAGAAAAAGCCTATGCATTTTTCCGGGTACCCGGACGAATGCTAAATGGCTGCAGCGCCGAAATGTGCAAAGAAGGAGAGGGCGATAAGCAATGTCGAAAATGCGGTTATCGGCCACGGTACGGTTGAAGGGCCGTTTACCGAGATGGACAATCTGGCTATTGAACGCGATCCGGCCTTTCCAATACGTATAACGGTTCAATTCTATAAGGCCACCGATAATGGCGTTGTCTCGGAAAAGGATATGCATGCAATTGCCATGCAGATTAACAAGGTGTATGATGAAGCTGATTATGTGGGCAGTCTGGTAATCGGCGGTGATACCAACCGACCGACTGAGTATATTGGTGACAAGAATCAGCCCTTTAGCTGGTGGCACTCATTCTGGAAACGGCACGATGAGAATATGAAAGACGTTGACGGGGAGAATACGGGGATGTATTTCGGGTGGTAAGGAAATTAGATATTGGGAAATGGATGGTGGGTAAAGAAATGGACATTGTGATAAGAGATGAATCAGTAAGCCTGACCGAATGACCAAACCGGCATTTTAACCCTAACACTGACCGTAATCAATAATTTTAAAAACAGAATATTGATCGTGACAACGACCGGATGTCCGCCCGGGTAGTAGCATGCAATAGTAAAGTAGAATAGTGCAATGTAAAGTAACTGCCGCTTTATTCAATAATTTCACTTCTTATTAATCGTAATCCACCCTGACTCCATCGGCCGGTTGATATTATAGTCATTAATCCTTATTTTTGTGGAATCTCCCAATGGAAACGGGAAGGATGAAGAGTCGGCGGGTACAAATTTTTTTGTATAGGTTACAAGCTTGTAATCTCTTGACGGCATCATAGTATTCAGTTTTGTTATCTGCGACCAATCACTTTCCTGAATTGACCAGAAGAAATATTGAATAATTGACATGGAATCGGTTCTGTAGGTGGCAATGATAGGAATGGTATCGGTCAAATTATACTTTTCGCCTCCGATCGGATAGCGCAGAAAGAAAGGTCTTTTCAGGTTAACGGTAAAGTCACCTGATTCCTCGGATATATTTTCATTGCCGACTGCATATATCCTGATTCTGCAGGTCCATTCAGGATCCGCGTCATCAGCGAAATCATGCGGTGCATACAGTAGCGCTGTATCATAATCATCTTCGTGACCGATATACCATTGAATAGTGTAGTTTTTTGTCCCGCTTGAGTGAATAGGGATATTTTCTTTACTAATACTAAAGTAATTTTGACCGTCGGAAGTTACCTGCACGCAGATATTGACAACCGAGTCGCCATTTGCTTTGAATGTGACAGCTACGGTATCACCAATGCTGAATGTTTCATCACCTGCAGGGTAGATAAGTGCCATTGCGGTGGTGTCTCCTCCCGGCTCGGATGGGGTGCACAAAGCCAGAGTCAGTGCACTTACTGCAAAACCTGTTGTGAAAATTGCTGATACCTTTTTCATAATCAAATCAATCCTTAATCCATACTTCAGAGAATCCGGTAACAATTCCTGTTGAAAATATTCATGTTGCAGAAAAAACTGATCACTTCTGTGGAATATGCATAATGGGGCATTTTAACACATGTTTTATAAATATATAAAATAAGCGGCATGGAGAACATTTTTTTATCGTGGTTTAGTTTATTTATGTTCTCTTATTACTGCTAAAAAAATATCTTCGAATATTTCATCAGGTATAATTGCATAAGCCGCTCTTTGTTTGGACTTCGCTCAACAAACAGATATTACTATGCACTTTTAGAGGAGTTGAGAGGAACCGGAGATAAGTTTTGCAATTACCTTAAGACAGTAAAAAATTATTATTTGGGCAATCACCCTTCATATTTGATATATTAAAATTATAAGTTGATCACACATAACTTACTATATTGTAACTTATTATGAGAGGAGCAGAACCAGAGGCATGCGAAGGAGAGGTTTTCTATTTCGTGCAGTAGTTTATGTTTCATGTATCAGTGGTTTGGTCTTATGTGATAACCCGACAGAGCCGGATGATGGAACAGAGCCAGCCGGCTTTGAACCTTGGGTGACATCAAGTACCCAGGAGATTCGCAATTTCCTTTCAGGCGGTGGAGGAAGTGGCAATGGTAAGCTTGTTTTCGTAAAGAGGATTCTTGAGGACAATATATCGTACTACAATCTCTATTATCTTGATTTTTCAGAAGACACCGATACACCAACTGTGCATCATATACCGGCTGCAAAAGGGGCGCAGGTGCCGGTGATTTCCCCTGACGGTAACTGGGTAGTGTATGCTAAGGGAAATCTGATATGTGAAGCCGGTGCGCCACCGTCCAGTAAAAGTTCCGCTTATTTATGCAGAATTGCTGAAGATGCGGTACCGATTCAACTGGTGGCGGACAGTGCCTTTGAGCCTCGTTTTATGCAGAATGCTGATAAACTAACAGTGATTTTTACAACAAGGGCGGATAATTTCGCCTGGCGCGGTATAGGAAAAACCATGAAACTGGAGATTGATGTCTCCGGACCTACCCCTGTAGTGGGAACACCTAAGGTATTGTTTGCAACAGCGGCTTTTACCGGGGGATTGTCGGCTGACGGGAAATTTCTTTGCGGCGGCGGCGGTAATATCGGAATGGTAGATATATCGGGCGGTGATACTGTCGGGGATACTATAACCGATTTTGCACAGGCATGTAATGCATCGATATCCTCCAGTACTGTATTCACCAATACGGCCATGTATTTAACGACTGCAGCATCTCATCCTAATATTAATGGCGGACAAGCCTGGCAGATGTGGCAGGTTATTCTGATAAACAGCTTTAACAAAGACGTATTAAAAGGGTATTGGTATCCCACACAGTTTAAAATACCGCTCGACACCAGCAATTCAACCTATCGAAAAGCCATGTGGCACCATTGTGAATGGTCAAACCATCCTTATTTTGCCGCGGCAACATTAAATATCAGGCGAACCTGGGAAGGCACTAATGCAACGGAATATCAGGAACAGATTTATCTTATAAATTTGAAAGATTCCGTCTGCATTGAGATTCTCAGACCCGATTCCGTTGCCTATTCCGGGATATTGGAAGACAATTCAGGATATTTCTGGCCATGGCTGTGGGTTGTGCCAAGTGCCGGTTTCCAGGAAGATCCGAACTGGTTGAAACTGTAAAACCTTGGTGGAATATACCCCATCAAAGCGATTGTTTTATGCATGTGATTACTGATTGAGATACCATAAGATACCGGGGAAAAATCTGTATTTTGACTCAAGGTTGTTATATTTTTATTATATGGGGTTGAGGGGCTATACGTCAATCTGTTGAAGAAATTTTTTATTCTATCCTGATGTTTTTACAGAAGATGTAAGTTCGCCCTTATGAGTGAGAGTTGTTATTAACAGTTAAAGGAGAAAGGCGCGTATCTTCATTTTCCTGTTAAATTTGTATATAGGGTATATTAATGTTTTCGTTGCGTTTTTTTCATGAAAGGCCCTTTTTATGAAGAAATTATTACTTTTATTACTTGTGTCAACCATAACCATCGCTATTAAAAGCCCAACATACGCACAAGAGATAAACGAACATTTTGGATTGCCTGAACGGTATCAAAGCCGTACACTTCCCCATGCGGTGGATAACAGGAATAAATACATGCGGAAGCCCTTTGAACACCTCGGGCATCCCTGCGCATTTGCCGCCACCATATCGTTTGCATTTACCTATGAAATCAACCGCCTGCGGGATTTGCCGTCGGATAATGACGATAACCTGTATCCATACACGTATGGATACCATTTTTATAACCGGGGCAGCCAGAATGCGATGACTGCGAACATTCTTGACGGTTTTGAACTTTTAATGGCTACCGGTGCGCCTACCAATTCAGATATGGGCGGTTTTACATCGGGATATCCGACAAAATGGCCGAACGGGTACGATATATACTACAAAGCGATGAAAGGCAGAGTCATAGAGTATGATTACTTTGATTGTAAGACAGAACAGGGAATTCAATCGTTGAAACAGTGGATTTTTGACCACGGCAGCGGGACAGATGTAGGTGGTGTAGCCAATTTCAATGTAAGTTCCACAGGCGTAAAGACAGAAGAGATTAAATCAGGGCCTGAAGCCGGAAAAACATTAATAACATCCTTCGGCGCCTGGGATTATGATCATTCATTAACAGTTATCGGGTATAACGACAGTATACAATACGACTTAAATAAGGACGGCAGAAGTACCAGTGATATTGATATTACCGGCGACGGTATAGTTGATTTCAGAGATCGTGAAACCGGTGCATTTCTTATAATTAATTCACATATTTACTGGGATGACGGGTATGCATGGGTTCCATATACTCTGTTTTCAGTTTCAAACAAACAGGGAGGAATCGGCCGGGACAACAAGGTATACTGGATGAAGGCGGACGAGGATTATGAGATAAAATATACGCTTAAAGCGACGATTACCTGCGAATCGCGTGATGATATAAAGATTTATGCCGGTATCGCGAAGGATGAGAATGCGACTGCGCCGACCAAGACAAAATCCTATGCTGGTGCATTCAATTATGCAGGCGGAAGTTACCCCATGGAGGGCAAGAATATGAGCAGTACCATTGAAATCGGGCTTGATGTTACGGATCTTGTCGATTCGATAGGCGCGGACAAAGGTGCCTTTTTCCTGTGCATTGACACGAAAAGCGGTGGTTCCGGCACGGTTAATAAACTCAGTCTGATGGATTATACCGGTCCGACTCCCAGGGAGTTTCCCTACAAGGAAGAGAATGTTACTTTTTCCGATGATATCGTGCTTGGCGGGATAATGCCAGAGTCAACCAGTATTAAAATTGACGGAGCATTATATCCAGAATCTAATCTGCGTATTATCCCGAATCCGGTAACGTGCAATAACAGGGTTTCCTTTACTATTCCGGAGCCGGGATTCAGCACCGCTCTGATACACTTGTATGATGTCAATGGCCGGAGGGTTATGCGGAAGCAGATTGCCGTCTCGCAGGGAGGAACGGCCACGTTGAATATGTCGCTGCTTTCAACTGGGGTTTACCGCCTGGAAGTAACTAACGGCTCCCGGGATATAAGTGAGAAGCGGTATACATCGATGTTGACTGTTATCAGATAGTATCGTTATTCGGTATTGCTGAGAAAATAGCCGCGTATTGCACTATACTCTCGTATAACTATTATTCTGTCGGATGGATGGAAAATAGTATTCCTTCAAGTGGAACACTGCAGCCGGTTAAGTGTGTTGACTTTTCATAATTATCCGTGTTTATTACAGTATAAAAAGTTGGGTACTTCTCTTGAGTGTATCGGTGCAGGTTGTTACCTTTGTGTCCGTATATCCCTGTAGTGCAAATGAAAAATGCTGAGCGGTTTCCTGCGCTGAACTTGGTTGTCCGAAGGGACGCAAATCGATAAACACGCTTTGATTTATTTCAGGTGCAG
The DNA here is from genome assembly GCA_964543525.1 of uncultured Fibrobacterota bacterium. Classification (GTDB taxonomy): domain Bacteria; phylum Fibrobacterota; class Chitinivibrionia; order Chitinivibrionales; family JANQEN01; genus CBDVBE01. The sequence goes on from CAZIYW010000047.1 coordinate 26,892, forward strand.
TAGTCTCAAGGAGGGAGTCACGGAACCGGCAACGTGCCGGAGTATTTTCGTTTTTAAAACCACAGTAGCGGCAGAACATGGCTTATAACCCAAAGGTTGATGTGATAATTGCAGAATAGATACCGAATACACCTAAAATGGGGTAAAGAAACAGATCAAGCAGTTTAAACTGTATTGCCAGAATAATCAGTATAAAGCTCCAGAAATGCAGTTTTGAAACAAAAGCCTGCGCCTTTCTCGGCAAAAGTGCCCTGAGAATCCATGAGCCGTCAAGGGGTGGAATCGGTATGAGATTGAAGATGCCCAGAGAGATATTTATCAGCGCTCCCCAGAGTGATACGGTTACCAGTACAAACCACAAGCCGCTTACGGGACTTTCGGGTATGGCAGGAGAGGCAAACAGATCCTGCGGTATCCCGACGAACATATCGGAGTATATTGTTTTAAGAATGATACCGGTAACGACGAATATATTGAAAAACAGATAGGAGAGTACGAAGTTGGAAAATGGCCCGGCGACGGCGATGAGCGCCTGGTCGCGCGGAAACCGTTTCAGGTTCACCGGATTGAACGGGACCGGTTATGCAAAGCCGAACATGACCGGAGCTTTCACCATGTACAGGATCAGTGTAAGGAGAAATGTGCCGACAATACTGAAGTGGGCAACCGGGTTCAGGGTCAGCCGTCCGGAATTACGGGCAGTGGTATCTCCTCCTGCGAAGGCGGCCGGTCCATGGCACAGCTCGTGGGTTACCACACTGAAGAATATGGTATAGATGAGGAGCACAATGATCAGCGTTTTGTTAAAAGAGGCGTTGTCTGCGGCAAACGGGTGCAGGGATATCACACCCAGGGGAATCAGTGCCCAGATGAGTAATGCTGATGTGCTTTGTTTCAGCAGTTGATACATTGGTAATCCTTGTCGATAATAAAACAGCAGTATTAAAACTAAATTATGGTGACTTCAAAAAATTATTATTTACCCGTATTTAATTCCTGTAATTTATTTTAAAGGCATGATTTTGATGTAAATAAGTTTATTAAAGGGTTATCGTAGCCATGGCTTCATACAGTCTTAACCATTTAAAGCAGCTCGAGTCAGAGTCGATTCATGTCATGCGTGAGGTGGTTGCCGAGTTTAAGAATCCGGTCATGCTCTATTCGGTCGGCAAGGACTCATCGGTTATGGTCAGGCTGGCACAGAAAGCGTTTTATCCGGGTAAATTTCCGTTTCCGCTGATGCATGTTGATACAGGGTATAAATTTCCTGAAATGTATGCATTTCGTGATGAATTTGTGCAAAGAATAGGTGCAAAACTGATAGTTGAGCGCAATGAGGAATGGATAGCAAAAGGTGCGCATCCGTCCCGTTTAGGGAATGACAAATGTTGTCAGTATCTCAAGACACAGGGGTTGCTTGATGCGATAAAGAAGCATGAGTTTGATGCGGCTTTCGGCGGTGCGCGGCGTGAGGAGGAGAAATCGCGTGCAAAGGAGCGTTTTTTTTCAGTCCGTGACGAGTTCGGGCAGTGGGACCCGAAGAATCAGCGTCCGGAGCTGTGGGATATATACAACGCGGAGATTAATGACGGTGAGAGCGTGCGCGTTTTCCCGTTGAGCAACTGGACTGAAGTCGATATCTGGCAGTATATAAAGCTGGAGAAGATACCGGTGGTACCACTCTATTTTGCCGAGGAACGAAAGGTCATCACCAGAGCGGGTATTTTAATCCCCTTGTATTCTTACGAACTGGTAGATCCTGACGGTAAGAATCCTGTTCGCGAAGAAGAGGTTGAAACGGTTATGTGCCGGTTCAGAAGCCTCGGGTGTATACCCTGTACCGGTGCGGTGCGCTCGACTGCACGGGATCTTGACGCAATTATCCGGGAAGTTATTGACGCAAAGAAATCAGAGCGAGAGAACCGGGTAATTGATTTAACCAGCGATTCATCCATGGAACAGAAAAAACGTGAGGGCTACTTTTGATGACCGATTACACCGATAAAACACTGCTGCGTTTTACCACCACGGGCAGTGTCGATGACGGTAAGTCCACTCTTATCGGCAGAATGCTCTATGAGACCAACTGTATTTTCGAGGATCAATACGCCGCTATTGAGAAAACATCACAGCGGCGTGGGAATGTCGAGGTGGACCTCGCCCTGCTTCTTGACGGTTTGTCTGCGGAGCGGGAGCAGGGTATTACCATTGATGTGGCATACCGTTACTTTTCCACGGCAAAGAGAAAATTTATCATTGCAGATACGCCCGGTCATGAGCAGTATACGCGTAACATGGTAACCGGGGCCTCAACCGCCGAGCTGGCGATTATCCTTATTGATGCGCGAAACGGGGTGCTGACCCAGTCGAAACGACACGGGTTTCTTGTCTCACTTCTGCAGATTCCTCACTTGATTGTTGCGATCAATAAAATGGATTTGGTTGATTATTCACAGAGTGTATATGAGGAGATCGCGGAGGAGTATACCAGGTTTTCTGAAAAGCTCGATATTCATGATATTACATTTATTCCGGTATCTGCGCTGAAAGGCGATAATATTGTTAACCGCAGTGAGAATATGTCCTGGTACAACGGTCATACGCTGCTGCATATGCTTGAGAATGTCCATGTGTCGGCGGACAAGAACCTGATTGATTTCCGGTTTCCGGTGCAGTACGTTATCAGGCCGCATCTTGATTTCCGGGGATTTGCCGGTCGGATTCTGTCCGGTACCGTTTCTGCGGGTGAAGAGGTAGCGGTTCTTCCTTCGGGAAAAACATCACGGATAAAATCGATTGAGACCTTTGACGGCGCGCTTGATGAGGGTTTTGCAGGACAATCGGTGGTGCTGTCTCTTGATGATGAGATTGATATCAGTCGTGGTGATATGATTGTGCGTAAGAACAACCTGCCGCAGGTTAGTAATCTGTTTGAGGCTATAATCTGCTGGATGGATGAGCAGCCCATGTCGCGCACCGGCCATTACCTGTTAAAACAGACCACGCGTAAAGTAAAGGCATTTATCTCACGGATAGTGTATAAGATCGATGTGAACACGCTTCACCGGGATAAAGCCGAGACATTTGCGTTGAATGAAATCGGCAGGGTTGAGATTAAGACGGTACAGCCGCTCTATTTTGATCCGTATAAGATAAACCACGGTACGGGCAGTTTTATACTGATCGATCCGGTTACCAACCGAACGGTGGCTGCGGGAATGATTCGCGGTGTGCAGCGCACTGTGGATGATGTTGCGCAGCAGAGGCCTGCACAGGCCCGTATATCGCCCAATGTGTCGTGGGAAGGCGGCGGCGTGGATCGGACGCTCTGGGAGCAGCGCAACGGTCATAAGGCCGCGATATTATGGTTCACCGGCCTCTCGGGAGCCGGAAAATCAACGGTTGCGCGGAAAGTAATGAAATCGCTTTTTGATGCAGGTTGTCAGGTAATGCTTCTTGACGGCGATAATGTCCGGCACGGATTGTGCGGAGATCTGGGTTTTTCGAGTAAGGATCGCTCCGAGAATATCCGACGGGTTGGTGAAGCGGCCAGGCTCTTTTTCGAGCAGGGCAATATAGTTGTCTGTACTTTTATATCGCCCTTTCGCAGGGACCGTGAGTTTGTCAGAAGCCTTGTTCCACCGGGACGGTTTCTTGAGGTGCATGTCAAGTGTGATCTGAACGTCTGTAAGAAGCGTGATCCCAAGGGGTTGTATAAGAAGGCGGAGAGCGGCGAAATAGCTGAATTTACCGGGGTTACGTCACCGTATGAAGAGCCGGAGAAGGCCGAGATTGTGGTTGAGACCGACGTGATGACAGTAGAAGAGTGCGATGAGACCATAAAAAAATACCTTTCCGACTGTAATCTGATTGCGTTCTGATTTATATTCATATACAGGTAATATGGTAAAAATACAAAAATGGTACCCCACGAGGTGATGCAGGGTTATGGAGTGTAACGGGGGGAGCATTTTGCAACCTAAAATGAGGGGGCATATGTATGGCTTCAAATGTTGATGATATAACCATTACTTATGAAGAAGAGGGGGTGGAGATAATCAAGCAGACTGATAAGCGTATACTCTCACGCGGAGCGTGGGCCACGATTTTATTCAAGTATCAGCAGTGGGAGCGTGCCCGGGGAGTGTATGGCGCCGACCGGTATACTATCAGGCGCTACCGCAAGAGAAACGGTGAATACATGCAGCAGTCGAAGTTTAATATCTCCAGCAGGGAGCAGGCGGAGAAGATTATTGATGCCCTGCTCGACTGGACGAGAAAACAATCGTAGCACGCTGAATACGAGCTGACGTACCGATATAAGCCGGGCCATAACAATAGGCCGGTTTTTTTCCATTCTTTTCATCTATACTTCAGTAAGCCGGAGAGGGGCCTCTGTTGAAGCGCTCCAATAATCGGCGGACTATCCCCGTAATACTGTTATTTGTTTGCCGGAAAGCGGTTATTAGCCGTGCAGTGGTTTTATCAGGATGGGGGGAAACAAATTTTGCGGTATGTTTTAACAGAAGGGGTCAAAGGTTTCATTCGAACAGAGGTTATACACTACAGGGTCAAATAAAACATTGATTACGATATTGGACTCGTGCCGGGCATTGAGAGGGCAGTCGTTTGAGGAGTGCGGGTAAATGTTTCTTTGTATAGAATCATTTTTATTGGCATAAAATCTATTCTAATGTATTTATATATAAGGAGATATGGCAAGTAAGAAAAAATGATAAAAAAGTAATTTTTTATTGACATCTCTCCATCATCATGATATTATATAGTGGGCTCGTACGTCACTGCAAACCGAGACACGCATAATGATGCAGGAAAATACTCAGCATGTAAAGGAAAAACGACGGCATGATCGTCTTTCGTTACCGTTGAAGGTATATGTCAATACCAAGGTGAACGGCGGCGACAAGTTACAGAATATCAGTGAGGGAGGTATTTGTTTTCAATCGGATAATTCATTTGCCGAGAATGACTTTATCTTTTTTCATTTTTACGGTGATGAAGAGTCTACTCTGAAGAGTGTCAAATTTTCTATTCTCGGTCGTATTATCTGGCATGATGAAATTGAGGAAAACGGCAATAAATACGGAGCGGAGTTTACCTTTTACAATGATCCTTTTTCAAAGCAGCAGCGATCGACCATGATTTCAATTCTGAATCGTTATGTCTCTGGAAATTAATGCGGTTCGCACACCGGAAAGTTTTATAATGTAAATTGATACTAACAACCTGTTTACTCTTATCAAGAAAGAGAGTACCGCAGAGCCCAAACAGAAAGCAATCCGTACTGAGCAGTATCCACGGATTGTATAATACAGAACGGTTTATCAATCTATTCTGCCATACCTGTCCCATTTCCCGGTTGCCTTGAGTGTGTTATCTGAGAATGTTGTGTCACTGGTGTGTCGGGTGGGTACGGTATTTAGCAGAGGAGGCCCCATTGAAATCACGCTTATCGAGCAATTATGTTGTTGATGACGGAAATCTCGGATTATACCTGCGGGATATTGCGCGGTTCAGGCCGCTCTCACCGAAAGAGGAGTACCAGGTTGCGGTTCGTATAAAGAAGAGGGATCGGAAGGCGCTTGATCGGCTGGTCAAGGCGAATCTACGTTTTGTGGTCAGTGTGGCCCGTAATTATCAGAATCAGGGGATGTCGTTTGTGGATCTGATAAACGAGGGCAATCTGGGTCTTATCAAGGCGGCCATGCGTTTTGACGAAAAGAAAAATTTCAAGTTTATCTCCTATGCGGTCTGGTGGATTCGGCAGGCTATTCTGCAGGGGCTTGCCGACAACTCGCGTATTGTGAAAGTTCCTTTGAACCGGGTAGCGACTATCCATAAGGTCGGCAAGGCGCGAATCAATCTGGAGCAGAAGTTCAGGCGGCTGCCCAACACCAGAGAGGTTGCCGAGGAGTTGGGGATGACCGAGAGTGATGTTACGGATTCGATCACGATAGGCTCATCGCACACGTCGCTGGATGCGCCGTTGACTGAGGAGGCACAGGGTGCACTGATTGATTTCATGGATGATGATAAGATAGAGAAACCCGACGATTTTGCGGTGCGCCGCTCACAGAACAAGGAGATTGACCGGCTGCTGGTGATACTGACCGAGCGGGAGCGTGAGATAATCCGTCTCTATTTCGGTATTGGCGAGGATACGGGGTATACGCTTGACGAGATAGGCAAAAGGGCCGGTATTACCCGTGAGCGGGTCCGTCAGATAAAAGACACGGCACTGCGCAAACTGAGGCGCTCGAATATTATCCAGCAGCTCATGAAATCCTCCGGAGAGTAGTCTGCTGTCGTGTATCGTGATACACGAGGGCATTTCTGAAGTTGGTGACGGAAACCACCCTTTTCCATTCTCCGTGCCGTTTTCTATATTTGTTCTGTTCAGCAAAGGAATCGATCTTCACATAGCTTTCAGGCGGGGGCATTAAATGCGGTATCGGGCGTATGTCAGGTATTTGTTTCTTCTTCTCTTTATTCTGGCGCAAACAGGCTTACCGGGACAGAATACCGGCGGTGTAAAAACGATCGGTGTTGTTCCCTTTTCTCCTTCAGGTATGACTGAGAATGAGGTCCTGATGATTGCCGAAGAGATACGCAGGGCTCTGGGGAGCCGGGGAAAAGCGGTTGAGAGCAGTGATGTTATGGAGGCGTTAAAGACTATCAACTGTGGTGACTCGCCGCAGTGGAGTATCGGGGAGTGTATTGTGGGTGTTGGCGCCACGCTCGGTGTTGATTACATTATCGGCGGGAGAATAAGCAGAACCGGCGCCAAATATATTGTTACTCCGAGATTATTTAATGTAAAGAGGAACAAGCGCATATGGTTTACCACGTATACGTTCACCGGCAGCGATGAAGCTGTGCATAAAAAGATGGCGCAGCGCATAGCATGGAAAGTGAACAGCCTGCTCAGTACGAAGAAGAAGAAGGTAAAGAAGAGCGAACCGGAGAAGGCAGAGCCGGAAAAGACTGCAGAAGATACCCTTGCCGACGTTTCTCAGGATACGGGTGTACAAAAACCGGTCACTCTTGTCCCAGTTGATACTTTCACCGTATCGACTGAAGATGAAGCGGCGATTTTTCAGGAAGAGGTATTTGAGTTTGGTGAGGTCAATGGTTTTACTTTCAGTGCTGGCGGG
>CAZIYW010000047.1:34166-37655 GCA_964543525.1 uncultured Fibrobacterota bacterium
GGAAGAGGTATTTGAGTTTGGTGAGGTCAATGGTTTTACTTTCAGTGCTGGCGGGCATGTCTCGTTGTTGAGAGCGGGTCGGGAGCAGACTCAGGGTGGTTTTATGCTTGCTCTGTTATGGCCCACCGGGGATCGCTCCCAGATTCGTGTGCGCACCGGTATCCCCCTGTTCAGAAACCGGTCAATCCATAAATACGTAGACAATACCCTACCGGATCCATACGTTAGTATCGAGCATGACTGGATGTGGCGGTATTTTGGTTTTACTGTCGGTCTTGCCTATATGTATCTGCAGGAGTTTGCCAGGGAGGATTACCCGGATTATTACGCAGTGGAGGATAAGGATACCACCGGTGAGACATACTATACTTATTGCCGGGTGCAAACGTCGGAGAGGTACGATAGCAAACAGGCGTTTAATTCGGTACTTGGCCTGCGGATTGGTCTTGACGATATAGGATTATACGGCCGTCTGTCGGTACCGCTCGCATTTAATCTCCCCAATAAGGATCCACGCAATTATTGCATTGAATACAGTCTGTTCGGCGTGTACGGCTGGAACAACAATGTTATCAGCCTTGGTATCACGGGCATGACCAAGCACCGCGAGCCGGACCCGGAATCAATCATCCCCGCCGGTACTCCTGACACGCTTTCATTTGAACAGTTCGAAAAAGGATTCTACCGCGACGACAACATGACCAATGAATTCTATCTCATGTTCCCCTGTTTAAGATACGGCAGACTCATAGGGGAGAAGGTGATTATTGCGTTTTCCCTTGAGCTGGGCGGTCTGCTTTTCCCCCGTTTAATGCTACCCGACTTCTTCGGCTACGAAGACGGTATATACACCAACCCTGATAAAAAAGAGGACCACGCTGACAACCGTTACTGGTGGAAACCGTCGGTGGGACTGCAGTTTGTTTATTCGTTCGGAACACTGAGGGGACCGCTTGTTGTGGATGGAAGTTTTTAAACATAAAGATTATAGATGTAATGAGAATGTTCGGGTCAGTACCGGGGCAAAGGGGTCGGTTTAGCAGAGAACGGTTGGAGGCTGGGTAACGATGCCGGTTTGGTCTATATTTCCTTATGTAAATAACAATACCTGAATTACCAAACACATTTTCCTGTTGCGTTTTCCCATTTTATTCTTGCAGACAATACTCAATCCCTTTTATATTATTATCAGATAATTGACTAATCGCACGATACCATACCTTAACCGATATATTTATCGACTGCACTGTTTCCAGACGTCTATGAAAGTAAGATTAAACCTAAAACCCGGAACACGAGGTACACGAAAACTGGTTGAACAGTACGGTGATAAACTTGTATGCGTCCGTTACCGCTATGACCGTGAAACAGGAAAACGATTTAAAACGGCGGAAATTATTGTGGAAGAAAAGAAGTGGACACCGCAGCCTGCAAAAGACGAAAAAGTAGCCCTGAAAATAAAATGGAATGAAAAGGAACTCCAGGAGAAAATCAAAAACGCCGGCGGAACATGGGATAAAAAAAATAAACTGTGGCGATTAAACTATGGAAAAGTCAAAAAACTGAGACTTGCCTCAAGAATATGGAAAATATAAAAGTATATATATGTATATGCATAATGCTTTTAATACAAGAACGAAATCGTGATAGAATTTTTTCATAAGGTAATCAACAGGTATATGTATGTATATACTTTGGAGTATATAGAAATATATGGCTGTATATAAGTATAGATGCATGTATATAGGTCTGTATGGTTTTTGGAAGTGAATACTTTCACTAGTTGGTGGCAATTTATCCGGTGACTTAAAGAAATATTAAAATTTTGAGCGCTTATAAAAAGTGATTATGATAATTAAAATCATATTTAATAAATTTTCAATTTGCGAGTATATAGTTTATTATTACAAAATTAAATGGGAGGAGAATATATGGTTTTCTATTCAAAAGAAAAATATAAATATTTACCCGTTGAATTAAAAAAACGATACTGGTGGCTTTACATTCCGTTCGTGAGTTGGGTATTTCTCGTTTTCCCATTAATATTACCAATTCCTTTGCCAGGTGTTGTTTTCTCAATGTCTTGGAATAGAAGACGATTGATGAAACATATAAAAAGGGGTAGAAATTATATTGCAAAGCCATTTCCAAATAGTGGTTTTTTCTGGGTTGAATGGTTAGAAAATGTTTTAATAAATTTAGTAGATATTTTTACATTAGGCTTATCTACCCTTATAAGCTCAGCTTTTTTGTTGCGATCAATGGAAAAAATGAGTCCAAATAAAGATGAAAATGAACCTGATCCAGTCTTTTGGGTTTTTAAATGGTTTTTTTTGACAAATATTGTTTTCATAATTGTATATATATTTTATCCAGCTCTTATTTTTGAACCAATATTAATAAGGATTGAAAAAATATTATATGAAGATTACAGTCCGCCAAATGGTATTATAAAATCATTAAACTTTCCCGGTCATAATATCCAATATAATAGTGTTACATCATATGATGAATTAAAGCTATTGAGCGAGAACACATACACTTTAATGTTTTTAGAAAATCATGATATTGATAATGATAGAGAAGTATTATATGAATTTGAAAACACAATGCGTAGTATGGTTATTGACCTTGAAAAACTAAAGATTAATTTATTATGGTGCAATATAAATAATGAATCTCCATCAAAATTTTATAAAATATCATCCTTTTTTAGCGAAAAAGGTATTCTAAAAAGATCTTGGCTTCTCATATTTAAAGGAGAGGTAGTAAACCAGATGGAAATAAATTATAAAGAGGAAAAAGATGTATGCATTGAAGAAAGCGCTCGAAGAATGCTAAAACTTCCAAAAAGCTATATAGCTCAAATCAATAGGGTAGCTAGCCCCGATATTTTTATAAATGATATTAATGGAGCGAAAAACGCATCTGTTAACTACCCATTAATTTTGATGGTTATTTCTTCAAATAATTTTAATTCTAATCGCCTAGAAATTAGAAACGATTTACTCCCAGATATTAGATATGCTTTAAATCAAACCAATACCATTTTCGCCTTAACAACTGATACTATAATATTAGAAAATGGATTTCGGGGATTAATATTTCTTCGCGACGGTCATATAATAGATAAGCTTAAAATTAAGAGGTCTTCTGATTATGCGGAATATTCCATAGCTATATTAAAATGGCTAAACATAAGAAAAATACCTATGAAAGAAAATGCAAAACCAATTGAATTGCGATATTATAGTTTATTTAAACTTAATGAAATAGTTACTTACAACCTAGAACAACCACTTTTATTAGTCGTTGGTCATTTTGCAAATGTAAAAAATAATGAAAAATATTTTAGAGAAAATGTGTTAACAGAAATCTGGCATCTAACTTCAAATAGTAATTTGGCAGTTTTTTGGTTTGATTACAACAATTTTAAACAGGATGATACTTTATTTAATATTTCGCAGCCAGGAATAGGTTTGATTATAA
>CAZIYW010000048.1:0-37603 GCA_964543525.1 uncultured Fibrobacterota bacterium
TATACTGCACGGTACATGCTCACCCAGCCGAAATACCGGATTGTAAAACAGTTTCCGCAGACCTTACCGGCATGACGGACTGTAAACGGCTCTTCAGTGACATAAAGCCTGATGCGGTTATTCACACTGCTGCGGAGGCACGGCCCGATATCTGTGAGCGCTATCCTGCAGAAACGGATCGGATCAATATCGATGCAACGGTACATCTCGCCGAGTTATGTGCTGAAACGGCAATACCCTTTGTTTTTACCTCTACCGATCTTGTATTTGACGGGGAGAATCCGCCATATACCGAACAGGATCCCATAGCACCTCTTATGCGCTATGGTGAGCAGAAAGCTGAAGCCGAAGAGCGCATTCGCCGTATCTATCCGTCTGCCGCTATCTGCCGGGCGCCGCTCATGTATGGCGATCCATCACCGGCATCAAAAGGTTCATTACTACCGATCCTTACTGCATTACGTGAAAGAAAACCGCTCAGATTATTTATCGATCAGTTCCGGACACCCTTATGTACCACCAGCGCTGCAAAGGGCTTACTGCATGCAATACACAACTTCAACGGCACCATTCATCTCGGGGGAAAGGATGTTGTCTCACGATACGGATTTGCAGTGAAAGTTGCTGATTACTGCGGACTTGATACGACCATTTTGCAGCCGGTACGACAGAAGGAAACGGCCCTGCCCGTTCCGCGTCCAATCGATGTCTCGTTCGACAGTTCGCTGGCTTTTTCACAAGGGTTCGCACCGCTGACTATTGAGGAAGAATTCAAGCGTCTTGTCTGTTTGAACCGTTAAAACAACTATTTCTTGTATCTATATTTAAGTGGCCAATCCTGCGAGTGTATGAATCCGGTATTTAATTCCTTTTCTATTCCTTCTCATCCTTCTTATTTTTTTCAATATTCTCCAACCGCTCTTCCAAATCCTTCTCAAAGCTCCGGTCAAGCTCCTGATTTTTCTTTACGAAATCATCCTGCGCCGCCTTTTCCGCATCAAATTTCTTTTCACTGTATTTCCCCTCTTTATTTACAGAAATCATCTGTCCGGCAACGATCATGCGCCATTGATCCAGTGTGACTTCGTACGGTCCGGGAATTTCCGTGGGCCCTTGTATCTCATGCCTTCCTTTGGGCTGCGCCGGCTTCTTTTTCCCCTTAGTGGGCCCAACAGCCACTTTACCCTCGTACACACTTATATCGGTGGATGAATCCTCCTTGGTATTCATATGAAATACGGTGCCGCGAATGGCTGCGGTCGCCGTCGGAGAAGAGAGCTCAAACTCTTTTTTTGACATGGTGAGCTTGCGCATGTTCGCCCAGATATTGCCGATAGGCGTGCTGGATTTGGTACCTTTTGCAGTCACTTCATCAATGGTAACCTTTGTTTTTTCATCAAGTCGTATAACAGCGCCGGTTGTATAGACCAGCTCGGCAAAACTTTCCTCACGTGAATATATTTCGTCACCCACATTTACCGGCATATTAACCCGTGCGTCACGCCAGTTTGCCGCACCTTTTTTAAGAATACTCACCTTACCTTCAATACGCTTGACTTTAGCAACACTGCCGGCAAAACCCTGTGAAATACACAGTGCACTCAGAATATAAAGCACCAACCTCGGGTATTTTTTCTTCTCCATTATAGCTCCTTCGGATGTGGTGAAAGGATTTTATACGATACTATACCTTTTTATTTCTGTAAAGGGTACTACACTTATTGCACCCATTGTTTCAATCATTACAAGCCGGTACCATTATCGAGCCATGATCGGTCAGAGGAACCTGAGACACCATCCGCCACTTTCAGTTGAAAATCATCGGGATTACTCGCATACTGCAATGCCAGTTGAAAGGTGATCAACTCGTCCTTGTAAAGTTGCTGCAGCGACTGATCAAATGTCTGTGAACCATACTGGTTATATCCGTCGGCGACAGCCTCCGGAATCAGATTCATCTTCTCCGGATCCAGTATGTATTCAGCGATTGCAGCATTATTAATGAGTACTTCCGCTGCCGGAACCCGCCCTTTCCCGTCCTTCCGCGGAATTAACCGAAGCGAAATAACTGCAACGAGTACATTTGACAGAATAAGCCGTATCTGGTCGTGCTGATGAGGCGGAAAAAACGAGACAATCCTTGTTATGGTCTCAACGGCGTTCATGGTATGCAAAGTACTCATTACCAGATGCCCCGTATCTGCCGCGCTTAAAGCGGTCTCCATAGTGTTGGAATCCCTGATCTCGCCAATAAGAATGACATCCGGATCCTGACGGAAACATCCCCGCAATGCCCGTGCAAAGGACTGGGTATCCGATCCGATCTCCCGCTGCGCAATGGCGCTTTTCTTGTTTTTATATAAGAATTCAATAGGATCCTCAATAGTTATTATATTTACAGCCTTGTTTTCATTGATATGATCGATCATTGATGCCAACAGTGTCGATTTACCACTGCCGGTGGTCCCGGTAACAAGAATCAGTCCACGGTTTTTTGTGGCAATATCAAGAATCACTTCGGGAAGATTTAAACTGCTAAACGCAGGTACCTCAAATTTGATCGAGCGAATTGCAAGTGCCGGAGTACCGCGCTGATTAAACACATTTACCCTGAATCGCCCCACGCCTTTGACACCCACACCTATATCCAGCTCATTCTCCTTTTTAAACTGCTCCAGATGCCTTTTACTTATCAATTCGGATAAAAATTGATTCAACATATCATTCGTTACGGTTTCCGTCTGTGCACGGTAGAGTAATCCATTGACGCGAAATATGGGCGTACAGCCGACACGGAGATGAAGATCCGAGGCATTCTGATCAACCATTGCTTTCAGTAACGAATGGATATCCATAACGAATCCTGTCCAGAGTGTTCGTAACCTGCTATTCCTCTGATTAGAATCTGTACGAAAAATCAGCCATTCCTCCCGCTTTGTGGTATTGTAGACCCGGTTCAGTTATCCCGCCCCGCGTTCCGCCCGGAGCATACGAGATTGACCGTTGTATCAATTTTTCGGACAGACACTAAGTAATACTCTAATTGTATAATAAAATCAAACGGCAGAGAAGTATTAAATTTCCAGTAGTTCACGCGGTGATTTTGTCAATGAGCGGGCGCCGTTTTTAGTGACAACCATCATATCCTCGATGCGAACGCCACCGAAACCGTTGATATAGATACCCGGCTCAATGGTAAAAACCATATTTTCAGACAGCACGGTTCTGATATTCTTGTTTATGCTGGGCTTTTCATGAATCATCCTGCCAACACCGTGGCCGGTCGGATGGCCGAATGCGTCTCCATACCCGGCTTCCTCAATAATCGAGCGTGCTTTGCCGTCAATAAAACATGCTTCCACTCCAGGACGAATTGCCTTCTTCGCACTGCGCTGCGCTCTTGCAACGATATCATAAATATATTTTTGTCTTTTACTCGCTTCTCCCTTTACCACAGTTCTCGTCATATCGGAAAAATAATCCTTAACCGTGCAGCCGAAATCAAACAGCAGCCAGTCACCTGCCCTCAGGCGACGGTGTGACGGTTTACCGTGCGGCAAGGCGGAACGCGCTCCGAACAGAACAATAGTATCAAAGGAGGGACGCTCAGAGCCATATTTACGGCACAACTCCTCCAGCCGGCGCGCCACCTCCTTCTCAGACATGCCGATTCTGATCTCCGGAAGAAGTGCTGCAAACGCCCGATCAGCTATTGCCGCGGCTTTCTGCATTGCCACTCTTTCATGACTTAATTTAACCGCAGGTATAAAGGATAATGCATCATGTAATTTAACTAATCGAACTCCCTTCAGCTGTTTCCTTATAGCATCATATGCATCAAGAGTAAGTAAATCCGACTGTACACCGACCCGGCTCTGCGGTTTTATATATGGGCGAAGAAAAGTAAAACCCTTCTGCTTTATCTCTACAAAATGCCAGTTCTGGTTCCTCCGGCAGAATTGAGTCGCTATATCCCGGTAGCGAAAATCAGTAAAAAGTATATTTTTGCGGGCAGAGATAAGAAGATATACGTTTGAAGAATCAAATCCACTGATATAGCGGGCATGAACTGCATCCGAAACAAGTATATGGGACAGACGGTATCTCCGCAGATATTTTCTTACCTCCAGGATTCTTGATTCTGACATGGAATATTCTCAGTGAAGAATTATAGAACTAATTCCTGTAAAATAACGATACATTTTTACTAAAGCTTACTTCTTTTTCCTGATACGTTCTTTAACCTTTTTCTTGATACGGACACCTTTTAACGGACGGGAATCTCCTTTGTTTTTCTTTCTGGCGGTTTTCCTTTTGCGCCCCGCCTTCTTTCTCTGAGTCTTTTTAGTGGGCGCAGGCTCTTCGATCTCTGACTCGCTCTCCTTGATCACCTGCTCAATCTCTGCAATTCTTCGCTCGATTCGGTCATTATCGGGATCACGCTCGAGCAGACGCTTATAAATCTGGATTGCAAGATATGGCTGATCCTGTTGAAAATAGATATCTGCAAGGGTCGGGGTTAATACATGATCGGGTATTGCATCCGCCTTTTCAGCACCTCTTTCCCTCTTCGTCAGAAGCTCTTTCTCTGAGACTCTTTTATCACCAAATCGTCCCTTTCCCGCGTGTGCAGCTTCCCGGGAATCCGGATATTCCTTCGATACCTCTTCCCCCCTGAAGGTGCTGCTTTCCTTGTCAGCCAACGGTGCCGGTGCATCTTCACCGGTTATTGTATAAAACTCCTCCTCATCCACACTGTCAAGCACCGATTCTTCGGTAAACTCATCAGTGATGCCGTCGTCGGAAGCCACCGTCTCGAATTCTTCGGAAGATTCAGCCGAAGCTGCCTCTTCCGACACGATTTCCGTTGCATGGGTACCTTTATCCGGTTGCATCCTCTCCTCGGTAGCTGCAGTTGCACCTGACTCCGTATAAAATTCACTGACCGGTTCGCTCTCCCCAGCCCCTTCATCCGGTATGTCGGCAAGTGATTCCTCCTCGGCAATCACCTCATCGGTAACCGCGGCCAGCATGTCATCCGATGGAATTGTATAGGTCGCGGTTTCTTCGAGGCTGTCATCAGGCTCATCATCCACTAGAAATTCGCTTTCATCAAAGGGGGTGGAATCTGCGGACTTAATATGCAATTCACCGGTTAATATACTCTCTTCCCTACCTTCATCAGACAATGATTCCAGATTTACCTCATCAAGCAGGTTTTCCTCTGCAACCGGCAACTCTACCTCAGGCAGACTCTCTTCCACCTCTTTCTCACCGGCAGGTGGCTTAACTTCATTATCAAGAACGGCTTCAGTGCTCTCCAATGAAGCTGCATCACCCGATTCCGTATAAAATTCACCGACCGGCTCACTCTCAATCGATTCACTTTCCGGTATCGAGGCCAGAGTATCATCCATCAGGACATCATCCGTAAGCACACTCTCCGCCGGCTCCTCATCGAGGGAAATATCTTCGGGTGACTCATCACTAACAGTGGGTTCCTCCTCAGGCAAGGCTACTGCTTCAACACCTTCAAGAGACGCCGCATCACCCGATTCCGTATAAAATTCACCGACCGGCTCACTCTCGATCGATTCATCTTCCGGTATCGAGGCCAGAGTATCATCCATCAGGACATCATCCGTAAGCACACTCTCCGCCGGCTCCTCATCGAGGGAAATATCTTCGGGTGACTCATCACTAACAGTGGGTTCCTCCTCAGGCAAGGCTACTGCTTCAACACCTTCAAGAGACGCCGCATCACCCGATTCCGTATAAAATTCACCAACGCTCTCCGTTTCCTCAACCTCCTCATCCGGTATTGTAGCAAGCGCACCATCCTGCAGGGTATCATCACCGGTAAACATTTCATCAATACGAGAGACAACCTCCTCACCGGAGAGCGGCTCACCGGTCTCTACCGTATCCAACTCAAATGAATCGGTCTGCTCCTCTTCCCACTCCATCAACTGTTCCCGGGTATATATTTCCGTCTCGGAAGAAGATAACACTTCATCAAGCCGGTCACGGTCATAGGATGCTGTCTCGGCTGCTGTCATATCAGTTTCCTTACCGGTCTCTGCCGGCGTTGACAATTCCACCGTATCATCGAGGCCATCAACTCCCAATGTATCAATCTCCTCCCCGGCAGGAAGATCCATTCGTATCTCCTGTGTCTCCGCACCTTCCACATGAACAGGCTCAGATGCTTCCTCCATGGGAAACATCTCATCAAGCCGGGAAATGACCTCATCACCTGACACCGAGGCTGGTGCAGCAGGGACTTCAGTTGTCGGGACACCGGTGGTATCATCCGAAAGCGCCAATGTTTCGTCCGGTTCGATTTCTACCTCCTCAGAAACGGAAAAAGTTTCATCAAGCTCAGCAACTTCAGCATCGGCAATTTCCCTGATCATCTCTCTGTCATACACTGCTGTTGCATCAGAAGCTGTTTCCGCTGAGTGTTCCTCCTCCATAAAATCTTCAGGGATTAATTCCTCTGTGGGTGTTTGCGAAGGCGCGGCAGGAATGTCACTCAGGTCCTGCGTCTCAGCAAGGATTTCCTCCTTCTGATCCGGCAATTCGGTTGGCGTCGCAGTGACATCCTGTTCAGGAAGTGTCAGTTCTTCGGTTAACGGCGTTGCTTCCTCTGAAAGCTCCTGAAACCCCTGTTCGACCTGTTCAAGCTCAAGGGTCTCATCCAATGAGATCGTTTCATCTTTCTGTATTCCGACAGTACTCTCCGCCTCTTCAAGCAATCCCTCGACCGGTAATTCCTCCGGGGATGGTTCAGACTCCTCTCTGCTCTCCACAGGAGCCCTTTCTTTATCTAATATCCGGGTCGGCTCAGAAACTGATTCGACCGGCTGCACCAATTCTCCCACCTCTTCAGGAGCTGATTCCCCGGCTTCCGGACCGGTCGGCACCACAAGCTCCTCTGCCTCGGCAAACATATTCTCCACTCGTGAAGACATTTCATCCTGCTCACCCTCAACACCCGCGTCTGAAACTTCAGGTACCCCAGCGGCTCCATCACTGGAATCGGTAATAGCCGCCAGTGCATCCTCCTCCGCTTCAGCAGATATCGCTCCGGTAACCGTTGAAGGGGTTACGACTTCACCGGCACCTTCATTACCGAACATTGCATCCATACGTGCACTGATATCATCCTTTTCCGGTATATCCGTGTCGATTGATTCACCCAGCTCTTCTATACCTTCGACGGCCAATTCTTCCCCGTCAGCAGTACCTTCAGCTTCCCCTCCCTCTTCCACTAAGACAGCATCCATCTCAACTTCCAGTGTCTTTTCCTCAGCAGACTCAAGATCGATATCATCCCCAAGTTCTTCTGTGGGTGTCACTTCAGGCGCACCCTGGATTTCATCTACTCCAGCTTCCTTTTCAGCCGCTTCCTCATCCGCCAGCATCACATCATCAAGGGAAGGTACTTCCTCTTCAGAAACTTCTACCCTACTTTCAGTTTCGGCGCCCGATAAACCGGCTTCTTCCGAGGGTTGCTCTGCCGTTATATCCTCCGGTAAAGATTCCTCAAGTTCTGCAATCTCTTCCGGTATGCCTTCATCACCTGACAGGGCCTGTTCGGAGGCCTTTTCATCAGGGAGCTGAAGCTCTTCGAGCCCCGGTTCTGCAGCAGATTCCAGCTGTTCCACTGCAGCCGGTGCAGCTACCTCTTCCATTGCAGTTTCGGGTGCGGCTTCGTCTTTCATCCCCGAAGCCTCAGGGATAACCTCTTCCAATTGCGCCACAACTTCATCACCCTGTGGAAGTCCAACATCCTCCTCATCAGCGACACCAACCTCTTCCAGGGTCTCCGGTTCAGCAGGTTCAACAGATCCCTCTTCGGAAAGGTCACCGACACCGGCATCTTCTTCTACAATTGGTGCTGTCTGTACAGCACTCTCTTCAACACCCAGTATCTCATAGAGATTGGATTTATCACTCCCTTTAAACACCGTTATCAGATGCTCAAGTGACGGGTTCTCCGGGTCCATTTTAAAAAGAAGATTATATAAATCCCCGGCTTTCTCCTCCATTCCCTGCTTGGAAAAGACATCGGCAAGCATTTTAATGGCGATCTGATTATGCCTGTCCAGCCTGCAGACCTGGGTAAATTCTTTTATGGCATCATTAAAATTTTCCTGTTCAAGGTAGCAGCGTCCCAAAATAATGCGCCCGGTCACATAATCAGGATGCAATTCCAGCCCCCTGGAGCATATGGCAATAGCCTGCTGGACATCACCGCTCTTCCGATAGGAATCAGCAAGGCGGGAAAATACCAGAGAATTGGGCTTAATCTTTAATTTGTTTTCCAATCTCTGTACAGACATATCAGTAGGTGTAGGCATTCATCTCCTCCGCGTTGTCCGTATAAAAAAGTGGTAGTTTACTCAATGAATAGCAAATATTTAGATTCATTATAATTTTATAATACTTACCCGCCGGGGGCAACCGATTATATAGGATTACCCCACTCGTTTATGCATACGTAGTGTTTTTTTCTCCATCATAATTATAATCGTAATTATACCTATAATCGAAACAAATTGGAATATAATAGAAGCTTGGAGCAGCAGTACAATCTATAAAATACCGGAAATAATCCTGTCAATAATACTGCTTGTCGAGCAACCATCCTTGAAAGATACTATGTGAACCTTCCCACCATACGCTTCAACCACCGGTTTTTCAATAATGTCTTCCGTATAATCACCACCTTTTACATGAATATCCGGTTTGATTATCTCCAGAAATGCTCTCGGATCATTTTCAGGAAAGATAAATGCACAATCAACCATTTTAAGAGCTGCGATAAGCGAAACCCGGTCAGTTTCATTTTGAACCGGTCTGCCGCTCCCCTTCAATCTTTTTACAACATCGTCGCTGTTTACACCCGCAACAAGAATATCACCAAGTGCTGCAGCATCGGCAAGGTAGAGTATATGGCCGGCATGGAGGATATCAAAACAGCCGTTGGTGGTGACCACAGTCTTTCCTTTTTTTCTCAACGGGGCAAGGTATTCCGCTACAGCCTGTGCATTGTTATAAACCGCATCGTGCATATATTGACTCATCTATATCTCCTGTCAATACCTGTTACATCGGAACATTGTGTTAAAACATCTGAAATACGTTCCTCGTAACTGCCTTTTACCCGAGCAATTAATAAAAAGACACTGATGTGACTATTAAAATAAAATGAGGCCCCATATATGCCTAATGCAATATCATAAAATGTTAATTCACTAATATAAAGTATAAACAACAATCAAGACTCAACATATTTAATATACAACCCATACCATTAAAACACTGTTTGGAATGGAGAAAATTAAATAAAAAAAGGAAAAAAAGATTAAAGTTTTTTCATCTTCATCCGATATAACGGAATAGGGTGAAGTAGACACACTTCACAATCTTTGAAAAAGCGGCAATACCGAGGAATTATGAAAAATGTTCAAGTGCACCTTGATATTGCCGATTTAAGTAACAGGACGTAATGCGCTAAGTGCATGTCCTTAGTTTCAAGGATGATACTAATCTATCATTCTCCACTATCAACAAGGATGTTGGTATGAGAATCAACCACAATATCTCTGCAATGAACGCGCAGGTTTCGGTATTTAAAGTGTCGCGTTCAACCACTAGTTCAATCGAAAAATTATCTACCGGATTACGAATTAACCGGGCATCGGATGATGCAGCCGGTCTCGGTGTTTCTGAAAACCTGCGGACACAGGTACGGGGTCTAGCTCAGGCATCAAAAAACACACAGGATTTTATAGCGTTGCTCAATATAGCGGAAGGCGCCCTGAATGAACAATCGGCTATTCTCCAGAGGATGCGGGAGTTGGTAATCCAGGCAAAGAATGATACCTATACTCAAACAGAGCGAAATTATATGGGTGAGGAGTTCCAGGCTCTGGGAGAAGAATTGGACAGAATGGCACGAACGACCAATTACAACGGAATGAAGCTTTTCTACTGGGTTAATAGAACTACTTCCGCTACCGGTGATCCGAAAGTGATGGATGATGCCACCGATGCATGGGATGCAGCAGCGGATGCGGTATTCGGAGCAAACGACGACGGCGGCGCCACACTCTTTAACATGATGGTTGGTGCAAATTATTCATCTACTGATGCCAGTGCAAAGAATACGGCCGCTCAGTACAATAGTTTTGACAAAACTGCGGCGAATTTAATTTCCGTACAACTAGGGCAAATGGATATCAAAGGTTTATTTAATAAGACTGAAAATACCGCAACACAGGCATGGAATTTTATAACGGGAAACGGGAACGTTAATCCCTTTGACTGGAACAACGGAGTAGGTTTACAGGGTATAGCCTGGGCCAACTTGCAGGATAAGCTGGGTACCATTCTACAACTTATTGATGGGGATAATTTAACCTACATGTCAGGTACGGGGAATCCGGCCTGGTCAGTGGGAACAAATTATACCGGCCTTGAACGTGTCAACAAAATGCGAGCCTACATTGGAGCCATGATCAACCGGTTGGAACATAACATGAATAATCTGAGTGAAGCGGAAACCAATCAACAGGCAGCCGAAAGCCTTATCCGCGATGTTGATTTTGCCCAGGAAACAGCCACATTTACCAAGAATCAGATACTGACACAAACAGCAACAAGCATGCTGGCTCAGGCAAATGTCCAGCCGGTGCAGATTATGCGTTTACTGCAATAGCAACGCTGTTATAAGGATATAACCGAGGCATCAATCTTATGTGGGTTGATGCTTTTTTTATTTACATCCGTATATTGCTATTCAAAAGCATTCCTAATCAATCCTTACCTGAAAAAGTTGCTTTTTTCCATTAAAAGAGTTAATTTAAGCCAAAGTACAAACAATGATGCCGGATAATTCCGTTCCTTTTCCACGACGCATGAAAGGGCGCTGGGTCACACCTGAATTACTGTACTACTTTACTGTTTATGATACTCGAAATTGCCACGCTCCGCATAAAAATCACCCCTGCGTACACCTATAACCTCACTTCGGATTTCATGAAAAGAATTTTCAGTCTGTATACCGCGAAAAAATCAGGCGGGAGTTTTGATTTTGAGATACAACTGGTTGAAAAGATGGATCGACCTTCAGCAGTTCACGCTATGGAATCCAGGGGTGATACACGGTACTTTGAAAACGAAGAGCTGTTCATATTCGAAACAGAGTCCTGGGCATCCACGATTTTCTGGAAACGGAAATTAATGACCACCGTGTTTTTTCAGTACGAAGATAACGGCTTAGTGGAACGGTTATTCCTGCGAAACCTTAAACTGCTCGTATCACTGCTTATACTGAAAAAGGGCGGTCTGCCCTTTCACTGTTCCGCCGTGTCACCACCGGACAATAAATACGGCATCCTTTTTTCAGGTCCTCCCGGCTCCGGGAAAACTAAAATGGCGGTGACCTTTCAGTTAAAAAAGCGGTGGCATGTCTTTAATGACGAATTTAACGGCATTCTCCCATGCGACAACCATTACTTTGTATACTCTACTCCTTTTACTACACCGGAAAAGTTCGTTCACTGTTCCTCCGGCAAAACCCCGGTTAAAAAAATTTACTTTCTGCAAGAGGCACCCGTCACGGAAACCGGAACACTCTCTTTACAGCAGAAATATTTTTCCGTGCTGGGCGGTATTTATACCTTCCCAACCTCTGAAAATTTCAGTATAATTATAATGGAAAGGGCGGAAGATTTTGCCCGCAAAATTCCCATAGAGATGTTATATATTAATAATAAAAACAGCAATCCCGACAAACTTATTAAACTGACGCAGCAAAAGCAGGTAACCATGGTTAAAGTAAGTGACTCCGTATCGGTACGCAAAATAGAAGACGAGGTCTTTATTTTTGACAGGAAATCGTCAACAATTCATACACTGAACAAGGTCGGTTCATATATCTGGGAGCTGTTAACCGAAAATGTCCCTGCCGAAAAGATTACCGGAAAGATATGCTCCCGATTCGATATTGATGAGAAGACAGCGGAAAGGGATAAGGTGGAATTTATTAAGGAATTAAAAGAGAAAAAGCTGTTGGAGATTGAACCATAACGCTCAGAGACTGCTTAATATTTCTCCCCGCAGGCGGATTCGAAATTATATCTGTAAAATACCATGATACCATTTGAAAAGTACGACAGTAGAATATTTGATCTTGGCATGCGGAACCATTACACGATGGCGGCCATAGAGTTGACAAAAAGGTGTAATGCCGCATGTGACTACTGTTATGTATCAGACAACACCAGCCGGGATCTTTCAACAGACAAAGTCATTGAAATAATTGACAAACTGGCCGACGCCGGGCTGATGCATCTGAACCTCACCGGCGGAGAACCGTTTATGCGCGAAGACCTGACGGCTATCCTGGATCATATAATAAAAAGAAATTTCTGGAAAACCTCGATTTATACCAACGGGACTCTTATTACGGATCGCCATATTGACTATATCCGTAAAAACCGGCAGTATATCAGCCTTGTTCAGTTTTCCGTGTATTCGCATATTCCGGAAGTGCACGATGCCTATGTCGGTATACCCGGAGCATTCGAAAAAATACTGGACACAAGCAGGAGACTCAGAGACGCCGGTGTCTTTGTTCCCATGGCGTTTAACATACTGGACATAAATCATACTGCAATAGGCGACACGGTTCGCTTTTTCAAAGAGCATGGCTATACTATACGATGCGGATTCAATAAAATTATCAACAGCAGGAAAAGTGGTGATCGGAACCAGAATCTGCAGAGGCTTCAGCAGGCAACCTCCTTTGATTTTTACTGCGACTTGCTCAGCGCTGTAACTCCTGAATTCCTGGAAAATGAAAAAATTAACTACCGTAAACAGTTGAAAAACACAGCGCCGGAAGATATTCTTCTGTGCAGAGGTATAATATATTCCATATATATCGATGCTGAAGGCTATCTGAAACCATGCAGCTCTTTCAGAAACTTGCAGGTGGGGAATATCTTTGAAAAGGGATCATTGCATGATATTGTAAACAGGTCTGATGAACTTAAAAAACTGAAAGCGCTTCGACGAGCGGATCTCCAACCGTGTAGAACATGCAGCCACATTGCCATGTGCAATATCTGTATCGGGGCGGTACATACCGAAACAGGACAGCTCAAACATCCGTCGGACCAGTTTTGTGCCTATGCGAAAGCTGTTGAATATGTGTAACAAATTTAAACTATCAAATTTTCTAATAAACAATGAATAATAAATACAAAGCAATAACTGATTTTCTTTTTACAACTCCGATGCCGACATTAAAGATTTGCAGCAATTCCATGCAACCTTTACTTACAGAAGGTCAGCAAATAAGCATTTTACCGCTGCGTAGACCTTTGACATGCGGCAAATGCTATATTTTTGTTTATAAGGGCAAATTATTTGTCCACCGTCTTATAAGAACAATGAACAGTAAAGCTGTTTTTATCGCAGACAGCGCTCAAAAAAACGAGGTGGTTCCTATTGACGCAATAATCGCGGAACCGGTCTTATACCAGAAGAGAATAAGTATATTTATAGTTCGTATGTTAAATTATTTTTTTTATTTTTTTATAAAAAAATTTCCCTTTTTAGCCAGACTACGTGTAAAAACAGTGCGGGGAATCATTAAATGCGAAAGGGCCCTGTATGAAAGAGGTATATGAAAAACCGTCAATTGAATCAGAAAAATTCTCACTTGAAATGATGCAAGCGACATGTGATATATCTAAAAAAGATGCTTACGGTTATTCACTCTATCCCGCTTACTACCCTGGTTCCTGCGAGGGTTGCGCTAATACCAGCTGGACAAATTCATAGTACGATTATCCGGCATTTTTTATCTTTCTACGTATCCTGTGCGCACTCATCTTGCTTGATATTAATCGGGTTACATTGCCCGGAAACATGACTGCGAACCGGACCATCCGCTTCATTACCTTGTCTTCACTATACATATACCCGTATTTTTCAGCATGTTTCTTCAGAGACTCACTTATTTTCCATCTTCTTACTTTTGGAAAAAGGGATGCCGATTTCCTACCGACACTGACAGGCATAATATGCTTATAGGTATAGGGGAAATCACGTATACCGCAGTGTTTAAAAATCATTGGCACATAGCAGGCTGGTGCGGCAGCAAGATCTTCATACCGGAAAAGCGGTATATAGCCAATCCTCATCTGGAGTTCCTCCAGATGAGCGTACTGGTCAAGCCAGATTCTCTCTCGTGTCGCCGGTGATGCTATTTTAAACTGCGAGGCCCATAGCTCATACTGGCTAGTTATCGCGTCACGCGGATCTCTTATCATGGCAAACATACGCACAACATTGCCCCTTTGTATATATCGATGCAGGAGTTCCATTGCCCTTCTGTTTCCCAGATAATAAGGACTTTTATCGAAAACAATAGGTCCTTGAGCCTCCAGGATAGAATCCCATAATGCAAACACCGTTTTTTCAGTGTATTTTTCAGGCAACGATATTGAAGGAAGCGTTTGGTGTAATTTTTTTTCCAGTTTTTCAGGTTTTCCGGCTATTGCTTTTTCGGCAAGGCTCCAGAAGTGCGGTTCACAATTGAAAACAGTGGGATCTTCGTCGCATATTCCTACATCAGGATGTTTCTGAAATATCCTGAAAATCGCGGTTGAACCGCAGCGCGGTGCGCTGAGTAATATTATCGTCCGCTTTTCCATAACTGAGACAATCCGTAATCTCGTTCAAATCCTCGTATTTCATGAACCTGACCAATTTTTGCTAATTCTACTGACTGTTTTACACTGCCATTATGATCACAAAACCATATAACACTGTCTGAAAACCGCCGTTTGCTTCTTTCAATAATCTGTGAGCCGCCGATAACAATAAACTCATCGGTTACCGCAAGCCCTCTCAGAAAATGATCTGTATCGGTAAAGATGGCGGTATCGTCACGAATTAGCTTCCCGTTCCGGGAATCGCAAAAAAACATTGAATCTTTGTAAAGAATGATATTATGCGCTTCCTGCGTATCTGTTTCAAGGATTGTATGGTTCATAAAGTCTGATTTGCGCAGAACATACACCTGCGAATTCCGCTTCGGTTTCAGCCAGCCGTTATGTGCCAGAACGTAAATATAATCATCAGTTATATACAGAGAATTGAAATGGTTGTTATCCTGTGCGGGGACATTGCTTCTCATTTTTCTGTTCGGGTAGATCCACTTTCTTTTTCCATTTCCGGTGACATAACCGATGCGATTTTTCAGGGTGTCAACAAAAAAAAGCTCATCGGCAAACGAATCAATCTGATGAACATTCAATGACAAACCGGTATGCTCAATAACAACATCAGTCATACGGGGAACAGCGCCCGCCAGATTAATACGAAAACTAACGATTCGGCTGTGATTACCGACACGCTGGCTGCAGTACCATCTGTTTCCCATACGGGTAACACCGTAGCAGGCGCCAACGGCAATCTGGTGTACCGCATTATTCCTTAGTATCCACAATCCGGTGGTGGTGCTTATTATTAAAAGCTCGTTACATGTGTTCTTGATAGAATAACATTTTGCATCTTCAAGTAATGACTGTGAAAAATGCTGGAGCGACACATTCTCGGCATCTATTATGACCTGTTTTGCAATCAGTTTCAGAAAGGAGGTATACACGCGTTTAATCCTGCAAATGCTCTGTTCTGCAACCGCTCCGAGAAGCTTATGCATCATATACCGCAACGGATGAGGTACAAAAGGCACTTTGAATAACAATTTTCTCAGTAGTTGCGGAGAAATTCTGTAAACATACTGCATAAGAGGTGTTGCAGATAAAACGGCATACAGGGAACGTTTCATCAGTTTAATGGACCCCTTAGTATGCCTGCTGTATCGCATCAGCAGAAAAGCCGCGAACTTTTCAAGATGATAATCCCGTGCGTATTGCCAGAACCTGTCCCATGAAAATGACGGATCAGAAAACAACAATGCGCTAATGGTAAAAATCGCCTCATCAGAAAATAGAACACTGAAGTGGAAATAGGTACAGAACAGAATGAGCACAACATCTTCAGGTGCTGGAAGCACGGCGCTGGTGGTTCCATCAGGCCGGCCGCGGGAAAACAGACGGCCGGATTCCAGAGTGGTATTTCCCGGACAGGAGAGAGCCTTGTATAAATCAACCTTAATTTCAAACGAATCAAGTGAATAGGAAAAAACCGACTTGCCGGCTGTATCCAGAACTTTAATACATTTAGGGACCGCATCAAAGGAATCGATCGCACTGCCGAAATCACCCTGCGGTATACAGAAATGCAGTTCGAACAATCTTCCCGGCGGGATTTGATGTAATTGGTTGGTATGGCAGAAATAGGCGCCGTTTATCGGCATGAAAGGAATGTGCCGGGATGCAAGGTGCGAAGCGATACTATCCGCAACCTCCTTATACAATAGCTGTTTGCATTCCCACTCCTTTATTGTCGGAATTGTCGGCAGATTTACCATATTGAAATTATTTCCCGTTACCAAACGTTTTTTTATTGATATCTCTTTTTAAGGAGTTGTAATACGCTATACCCTCAGCTACATCTTTTGACTTAAAAGCAACAGTGCCTTTGTTCATCACAACGATACCGTTGCAGACTTTCTTTACGATTTCCATATTATGCGACACAAAAACCGCGGCTGATTCCTGAGTAATTCTTCTTAAAGCATCAATGCATTTCTCGCGGAATTCGCGGTCACTCACGGCAAGCACCTCATCAATGAGAAGGATATCGGGTTGCATAGCGAGCGCTATGGAGAAACCAAGCCGGACATACATTCCATCGGAGAGTACGGCCACGGGTGCATCAATAAAATCACCGATACCGGAAAAAGCAATAACGGCATCGAATTTTTCATCAATCTCTTTACGCGACATCCCGAGGATAGTGGCGTTGATATAAACATTGTCACGGACGGATAAATGACGGTGGAACCCTGCGCCGACAGTCAGCAGGGCGGCCAGGCGACCGGTAAGTATTGCTTCACCGCCATCGGGCGGAAATACACCAGCGAGCAGGCGGAGCAGAGTTGTCTTGCCCGAACCGTTCTGACCGATCAGACCCACCATATCTCCTTTGTTAACGGAAAGGGAAACGTCCCGGACCGCCCAGAACTCGTCCTTCCGCAACTGCCTGGTGTTCGGCCTGATTCCCAGTGAACTGCCGGTTATATCGGCCAGACCGTATATTATACTTCGCCGCAAACTCTTACAGAACTTCTTTGATATACCGTTAACCGATATCCCGGGTGTCTGCCGCATCGATGTCACTAAATCAACCTTTCAATGACTTTATCTCCTGAAAAATAGTATACCCGCCATGAAACCAGAGCCGCAGCGACCGAGAGCCCTGTACTTACAAAGAAACCTTCTGCCGAATAGAGTCTGCCGAAAAGAAGTATATCACGCGCGGAGCATACCAGATAAGTCAACGGGTTCAGATATATTACTTTCTGCAGCCATACATTGGTAACCGCATCCAATGAATAGATAACCGGGGTGACAAACAGGAGCAATCCCAGTAATGCGGTGATACCTTTCCTCATATCAAGTGAAATTACAGAAAAAACCGAAATAATCGTTCCTACTGCCATAGCAAGAAGAATAAGCGGCAGGAGAACCACTGGAAATAAAAGAATACCCAATGAGGGAAAAATGCCGAACAGTATCAGGATAATTATGGTAACGCAGAAAGAGATGAAGAAATGAACCACCTGCAGCAGTATCTGCACGCTGAAAACGGTTTCATGGGGAATAGATGTCCACAAAAGGAGGTAGCGTGAATTGGCCATGGCATTCATAAAAGCGCTCGTGATATTCATAAACAGACCCCATACCAGGGTGCCGACAAGGATATACGCCGGATAGGGAATACCTACATCCCCCGGTCTTATGATGTTCGCCCTATGGAGAAACACCCAGGAAATAATACCTATCACGGGTGATACAACAATCCATGCGGAGCCGATAAAAGACTTGGCATATCCGGCAAAAAATTCCTTTTTAAAGAGCTGATACACCATATCGCGGCGGTGCAGCTGATTGCGGATCGCATTGAGGAAACCGGCAAAACTTCCCGTATCAAAACACCGGTTCGGTGTAATAATCATTCTTTGAACAGTTCCTGCCATAGACTATCTCTTCAATGCATGCAACAGTTTATACAACATCAGCCGTCCCGGTTGTCTTACAAAGGGCAAATCAAACAGAAGCCGCCGTGCCCAACCCTGCAGCGTTTCATACCAAGCCACGGTAAAACGGCCCGCAAGCAGTTCGGCATACCGGTAATGCCGCGACGGTTTTAGCGGTATCGGACGTCTCTTACTGAAAACCCTGAGTATAAAATAGATAAAGGATTCAATACCGGTCGCTGGACAGTGCTGCCAGAAAACATCCCAATTGAAATGGGCATGAGAACTGAGCAAGTCAATTTCATCAAAGGTCGAGCTCCTGAATTCAAAGGGAATATGTGTTTGTAAATGACAAAGGAAAATAAGCAATGCATCTTCCGGAGAGGGAATACGTCGGTACGTATCGACCGCGGTGGCGCGATCAAACAATACTTTTGTCGGTAATAAAAAACGCTCAGCTATATTAAGCTGACAGTGGATCTCGAGATGCATGACAGCATGTCCGAAATAGTAAATCAGTGCTGTTTCCGTGGGGCGGTAATTTTCAGTATGATATATTTTCAGTTCTGTATTTTCAAGGTTTACGAAATAATCCGACACCTCCCTCATGTACTCTTCTTCCACCATAAGATCGATGTCTCTGATAATCCGCTCTTTCATTTTTTCCGCCATACCGGTGCAGATAAGATGCGCCCCTTTAACCGGCATATAGGGTATTTGCAGTTTTTTAAAATGCCCGTCTATCTCCTCAAGCGCATCTTTGAAAATAATCTGTTTGAGCGCCCACTGTCTGGCCGGCGTAATTTCCATAAGAACAATAATTCAGGTATCTAAAGTATGTTCCTTAACAATGCGGTAGGTCTGCATAGTCGACAAATTGTATTTTTTCGCGATTTTAATTATAGACATGCCGTTCTTGCGGAGCGCTCTGATCTGCTCGTTTCTTTCAGAATGTCTATCCGTTACCGGCGGGATGCCGTACTTCTTGCGGAGTCGGTGGACGGCCTGACGGGTCATGCCGTATAATCCCGCTATCGCTCCATCGGTCTTGTATCTTTTCTGGAGTTTTATCAGTTGGTTTTTACCTATTCTGGCCATTATTGCTGCCGGTTAAAAAGCGGTGTCATTCCGGTAAATATTCCTCTGATACATAGATATTTATCACCCGGTCAACATTCAGATTCTCCAGTATATCAAACAGGGAAGGATCCGGCTCTATTATGCACAGCTCTCCTCCCTTTTCATTAATCATCTTATGACAGGTTACCAGAACCTTTATTGCGCCGCTGTAAATATAGGTGGCGTCGGAGAAGCTGACTGCAATATAATATTTTCCACGCTCAAGATAGCCGATTATCAAATCCTTCAATTCTTCCAGATTTTTTATGGCGTTTTTCTGCTCTTTAACGCGCAGAACCTGGAACTTTCCGTGCTCATAAGTTTCTATCAGCATAGTGTTCTCCACAAAAGAGTTACGGTATGAAGGCGTGTATTTAATAATAACCTGATTCCCTCCAACAGTCAAGAAAGAAGAAGAGCGCTGGCATTTTTTTTATTGATTCCATGACGCCGGCTCAGTGCCTGTTGTATCCCATCGGGAATGAATTAATAACTGGTATAGCACGGTTATGAAAAAACTGTTTACCCCGAAAATGTGCAGTTGCTGTTTTTTCAAAAACGTATCGTTTGGAATCTTTCGCGAAAGGATGGAAGGGTTACGGTACACTTGAGATTTATTTTCCTTTCAATTTTTAACATCAGGCAGACACTCTGATTATCACGCTACAATCCTTCCATACGGAGCGCATCCTTTTTACGGGTTATACTCCGTTCGAGATCCAGCGAGGTGAGTGAGAGTTGATAATCAAACCGCTTGTCAACAGCTGAAATGTTAACGGAAAATATCACCCGGGTTTTGGGAAAATCCCACCGTGCATACCCTGCAGTGACTATCCGTTTATAATATTCAGACGGGTGATATCGTAGATTCCACAGTTCCTGCTTTATATAGGCATCTGTTTTTCGGAAAATATAGCGTGGATCAAGCCCTTTAAACACCGGTTGTTTTTTACCGTATTTTTTATGAAGTAAATCATAGATATCGAATACAAAGGTTATGGTCTCATCATGTATCGCTCGATAATACCGGTCAACACTGATAAACACATTATAATTAAAATCAAAGGTTTTTAAATGATCAAAATCAAAGGTGACGGTTGCCTGAAAAAATTTCTTCTCAAAGAAATAGTATTTCACCTGCGCCGGATAGCCGGCTATTGTGGTCGAGGTGGCATAGATGGAAACATTGAGGTCCTGTGGAAAAGCCGGTTCTGCAGGAGCACCTTGCCATGCGCCGATTTCAGCAGCCTTCCGAACTTCCTCCGGTGACATGCCCCACCTGGCATTCTGAAAACCCACCGGCGGCTCTGCGCTGAAACAGACAAGTGTAAAACCAATAAGATATAACCAGAAACAGCTATATTTCCATCTCATATTATAAGTATCGTTATTTTTACGGAAAAACTTGAAGGATAAATATACCGTTCTGCGTTAAAATAAACAAACCCGCAGATACTACTCATCTGCGGGTTATACATTTCATTCGACAGCATAGCCGCTTAGTAAAACATTTTTTCGGTATAGTGCTCGCCGTTATCGCTTTCATAGGTCAGTTTCTTGATTTTTGCACCTCTGGTATTAAACCGGAGGGTCATCTTTGTTTCGTGCTCCTGGTCAAGAATTTCCTTCTCAATTTTAGAGGCTTTGGTAGCGGTAAATTTCCTGCCCCTTTCATCAACCAGGTGGAAATTTCTTGGACGTAGACGAAGCGGGTTATAGGAATAGTTGTACATCTCAACCTTGGCGGTCCCACCACTGAACGCGGGGACTGCCAGGAGTATGTCATACTTATTTACCTGATCGTAAATACTGGTATCAGGTTTGTCAATAACCACCGCCTCATACGCTGAATAGGTTCCTCTATTTTCCTTGTACAGTTTACTCAGCAGATCCCTGGCCCCGGGATAATCCTTATCGTACAGCAGCGCAACTTTAACCATGAATTCCGCCCTTACCAGCGCTTCAGCATCCTCGTTTGTCTTGCCGTTGACATATTCGATCTCGGCAGCTTCAAAATTCTCTTTAGCAAAATTATCGATAATATCAGACTTCTTTTTTTCTATTGGCGCTTTGTTCACCGCAACAGCGATTGCCTTATCCAGCATCTTTAAGCCATAATACAGTTTGCGTTTTTCAAAACTCGAATCGGCAAGGGCAACAATAAATGATGCATAGCGTTCCTTTAATTCTGTATTTACATCGGTTGTCATGATACTGTCGACATCAGCCATAAAGAGCGGAAGCGCATCCATATCAGCAGAACCCTCATTAAGAACCATCTCAGCACGTACCAGAGTCATCTCAATAAAACGATTCCGTAACTGTATCCCAATTTTATTGGGATGCGCCTGAATCGCTTTCTTATAATAGAGGTATGCTTCTTTATGAAGCTTCCGTCTTACGTCTCCCTGCGCATTCTGGGCAGCCTTATATGCTTTGTTCCCCTTTGACTCATAGGTTGGCGCGCAGGAAATCACCATCATCGCGATTATTAAACCAATTGCAATCTTTACATAATACTTCATTGCGCCTCCTTATAGGAAAGTAATAATGACTTGAAAATAATAGATTCCACAACTGTTAAAACTGATTATTACCTTAAAGGATGTATATTATTATTTAATATAAAGAACTGATTTCGGTATTTCAATTCTATAGCAATATACATTACGGCCGATCGAGAATTTAATATTGTATTTATAATGTATTAAATTAAGATAAACAATATTTACCTTAAAAATCAAATGAGATATAGGTATTTTAAAAAATCAGTCAACAGGCAACATCTGCGCAATGAAAAATACATTAAAAGGAAAATCCGGGCACACCCGATTCAGGAAGAATAGTCACCGCAACGATAATATGAAAGAGAAACTTGCATTATCCATAGTGAAACGGCTGACCGACAACGGATTTCAGGCCTATTTTGCAGGAGGATACGTTCGCGATATGCTCCTGGGTCTGGAACATGATGAGGATATCGATATTGCTACGGATGCAAAACCCTCGACCGTTGCCAATCTTTTCCCTAATACCGTAGGCGTTGGTGAACATTTCGGAGTAATGCTGGTTATAAAAAGGAATATCCCTTTTGAAGTTGCCACATTTCGTACTGATGGAGAATCGGAAGACGGGCGTCATCCGAAGTCGGTTACCTTCGCAGATGCGGGAGCCGATGCTCTTCGCAGAGATTTTACCATAAACGGACTTTTCTATGATCCCATGAAAAAAAAGGTGCTGGACTTCGTTAACGGGAAAAAGGATCTGAAGGCAGGTGTAATACGCTCAATAGGAGATGCTCAACTGCGTTTCAGGGAAGATTACCTTCGTCTCCTGCGGGGAATACGATTTGCCGCACATTTTTCCTTTACCATAGAACTGGATACCTGGAAAGCTATAACAGATAATGCGGAAAAAATCAACCGGGTATCCCGGGAACGCGTTTTTCAGGAACTTAGTAAAATGCTTATCGGTCCTCATCCTGATACTGCAGTATCGCTTCTTGATAAATCCGGATTACTTGCCGTTATCCTTCCCGAGGTAAGCGATCTCAAGGGAATTGAACAACCCGTGGATTTTCACCCGGAAGGGGATGTCTTTACCCATACACTAAAAACACTCTCCTTTTTACAGAATCCGACACCGGTTCTGGCATGGAGTGCGTTACTGCATGACATCGGAAAACCGGCGACCTTTTCCCATACGGACCGAATCCGTTTTAATAACCACGGCAGAGTGAGTGCACGCATGGCCAAAAATATTCTGAGACGTATGAAAAGTTCCCGGGCATTGATGAATGATGTTTATGCGTGTATTGATAATCACATGAATTTTATCAATGTTACAGAGATGCGCCTTTCGACGCTGAAAAAATTTCTTTCACGAAAAACGCTGGGGGATGAACTCGAGCTCCACCGCGCCGACTGTCTTGCAAGCCACGGCAATACAGACAACTACACCTTTCTCGTCAGTAAAAAGAAAGAGATGGATGAAGCCGCTCTTAAGCCCAAACCGTATCTTACCGGCAAAGACCTTATTACGCTCGGCTTTACTCCCGGACCCATTTTCGGTGTCATTCTGGACAAGGTATACGATCTCCAGCTGGATGAAAAAATTACGACACCGGAGGAGGCGCGTACCTGGGTTAAAAAACATAAAAAAGAACTGCTGTCACACTAATTGGTTCTCATTAACAGGTACTTATCGGTAAGTAACCGGCAAACCGTAAGCAGCCGTAAAGAAATTATTGTGCATTTATTAGCCTTTTATCTTGTCTATCGACACTAACAACACTTATATTTTAGTATTCTTGGGTTACTTGACATTGCGGGCGAAAGCCCGTTTTTTTATAGAACTACAAGGAAATTTGTACCATGCGGGCTCTTGAACGTATTGAACCTGTTGTCGAAGAAAAACTCGCTGCCATGGGATATGAGCTGTATGATGTGAAATATATTCAGTCTGGCTCACGGTCCGTACTGCGTATCTTTGTTGATAATGAACAGGGAATAACCGTAAAGGATTGCGAAAGGATTAGTCACGAAATCTCCGTGCTGCTCGATGTGGAAAACTTTTCTCATACACCATATACCCTTGAAGTTTCTTCACCGGGTATCGATCGTCCGCTGGTGACGGAAAAAGATTTTAAACGGGTGATCGGAAAATCAGTTCGATTCAGGATACAACACTCTGACGGAAAAATCAAAACACTTACCGGGAAACTGATTGCCTGTGATAACGCTATCTGTACCGTCGAATCAGGTACGGAAACAACGGAGATTCCGTTAAAAACTGTGCTCAGTGGGAAAATTGAAATAACCTTTAAATAAAAGTCTTGGAAGGAAAAACTGGCAATGGCTACTCAAAGGAAGAAGAAAAACGAATCGTTAAAGGCGATGGATATTGTTGCAGCGCTCAGTGCGGTAACGAAGGAAAAAAGTATCGGTATGGACCTGGTACTCGATTCTCTCAAGGATGCTCTTGCTTCAGCGGCACGAAAGTACCTCAACAGTCCTATTAATGTTGAGGTGATAGTTGATCGTGAGAAAGGTACGATTGAGGCTTATACCCTGCAGTATGTAGTTGATGAAGTGGAGGATCCGGAGACGCAGATCCATATTGATGAAGCGCGTAAGATCGACAAGGATCTTGAAATCGGTGATGAGGTAGTCGGTGAGCTGGACATCAACGAGTTCGGTCGGTCGGCAATTCAGACGGCAAAGCAGATTATCATGCAGCGCGTTCGGGAATTTGAGCGTGATAAAATTTTTGAGGATTACTCGGAGCGTATCGGCGAACTGGTCACCGGCACGGTACAGCAGATTGACAAAGGAAACATACTGGTCAATCTCGGTCGCACTGAGGCCATGCTCCCCTATAAAGAGCAGATTAAAAAGGAGCGGTACCGGCAGGGTGACACAATTCGTGGTTGTATTATTGAAGTAAAAAATAATCCGAAGGGCCCGCAGGTCATTATTTCGCGAACCGCACCGATGTTTCTCGAGCGACTTTTTGAGATTGAGGTGCCCGAAATATTTGAAAATATTGTTCGTATTGTGAAAATAGTCCGTGCACCCGGATACCGTGCAAAAGTTGCGGTTACAACCAATGACAGCCGAGTGGACCCGGTCGGTGCGTGTGTCGGCATGCGGGGAAACCGTGTCCAGGCAATTGTACGGGAACTTTCCAATGAACGCATGGATATTATTAACTGGACTGACGAAATTAACATACTGGTACGCCGGGTGTTCGCGCCTTCTGAAGTAAAACGTGTTATTCCGGTCGGTGAGAATAAAATTGTCGTCATTGTCCTGGAAGAGCACCTTGCTCAGGCTATCGGCAAGGAAGGACAGAATATTAAACTGGCCTCCAAGCTACTGGATAAAGAAATTGATATTTATGGCGAGGAAGAGTTCGAGGAGTTCAGCGACGAGCAACGTGAAGAGATACTCACGGAAACACCGGAAGATGAAGAGGTTGACGAAGAAGCCATGGAAGCTGGCGACACCGAAACCGATGAAGAAGAAGAGAAAATAGAAGAGGTTGAAGATGATGTAGAGGAAGATGAAGAAGCGACCGATGAGGACAGCGAGATCGAAACCGGGCCGGAAGAAAGCAGTGAAGATGTAAGTGAAGTAACCACAACGGACAACGAGGAAGACGCTGAGCATGAAGAGCCTGAGGAGGTGGAAGAATCCTCGGAGGAAACGGTAACATCCGACGAGAGTACTGAGGTTTCCGATACTGATGCAGAAGAGACTGAGAAGAGTGAGGAACCCGTATCGGAAGAAGATGGGGAAATACCTGATGAGGAAGTCGGCGACGAGGGTACCGCTCAGGAGCCAACCGAGCCGGAACAGAAATAATACAAGCGGGAGAATGTATATAATATTAATTTATTATGACGGATAGAAAACAATATATCTTTGTTGAATATACCTGAAGAATATATAATTAACCTGACACCTCTGAAAAAACATACTCCTGCCGAAAGGACAAGGCATGGCAAAAGAAAAAGTATACAAACTCGCAAAGGAATTCAAGGTTTCCAGTGAAGCACTTGTGCAGATG
Source organism: uncultured Fibrobacterota bacterium (assembly GCA_964543525.1). Taxonomy (GTDB): domain Bacteria; phylum Fibrobacterota; class Chitinivibrionia; order Chitinivibrionales; family JANQEN01; genus CBDVBE01. The sequence goes on from CAZIYW010000048.1 coordinate 25,883, forward strand.
CTCAGAGGAATGGGTATTACGGTTAAAAGCCACATGAGCACGGTCGATGAAAATTTGCGGGAACAAATCAAACAGAAATTTGAGCAGGAACGTGCAGAAATTAAAAAGCAATACGCCCGTAAGAAGCAGAAGATTGCGAAGGCGAAGGAGGAGCTTTTAGGAAAAACCGCCGAGAAGAAAAAAGCGGAAAAAGCACTGGCAACGGAAGAAAAGGTTGAAAAAGAAAAGCCGTTCAAATCGGATCGGCATGCACGTCCCAGAAGGCATGCACAGCACTCCACTGCGACGCCGGAAATTCTTGAATCCAAGGGAAAAAGCCAGCCGCTCCCGCAGAAAGAAGATGCGCAGGGAAAACGACATGCCGGTAAGAAGACAAAGAAGAAATCGGCAAAAGCAAAGACCGGCCGGCCGGAGATTAACGAAATAGAATTGAAAGCTAATGTAAAAAAGACTCTGGCGAAAATCGGAGCAGGCTCCACAAAAAAGAAGTATAAAAAAACAATTGATAAAGACAGCGAAGTAGTCGAAGAAAAAAAAGAGTTGTATGTAAGCGAATTTGTCACGGTAAATGAGCTTGCCAACATGATGAATATCAAGGTGAGTGAAGTCATTGCCAAGTGTCTGGAAATCGGTCTCTTTGTCACTATTAATCAGCGCCTTGACTTTGAAACCATTGAACTGGTTGCTGATGAGTTCGGCTACACCGCAAAACTGATGAGCGAATATGCTTCAGAAGAGGAAGATGAGCCTGAGGAAGAAAAGGTAGGTAAACTTGAACCACGTTCACCGGTGGTTACCATTATGGGGCATGTTGATCACGGAAAAACCTCGGTGCTTGATTACATCCGTAAAACGAACGTGATAGCCGGTGAGGCGGGAGGCATTACCCAGCATATTGCAGCCTATGAGGTGAGTACGAAGCACGGCAACGTCACCTTCCTTGACACACCAGGACACGAAGCTTTTACGGCCATGCGGGCGCGCGGTTCGCAGGTGACTGATGTGGTGGTGCTCATTGTCGCTGCCGATTCCGGTGTTATGCCGCAGACGAAGGAGGCGATTGATCATGCCCGTGCCGCTAACGTTCCTATTGTCGTGGCAATTAATAAAATCGACCTCCCTTCGGCAAATGTTGACAAAGTAAAATCAGAGCTCGCCCAGTATAACGTTATTGTTTCAGATTACGGCGGCCAGGTATCCTCGGTCGAAATCTCTGCAAAAACAGGTGAAGGAATAGACAAACTGCTGGAGACCCTTGCGCTCGAGACTGAAATCCTCGAACTTACCGCCACCAGGGAAGGCAAGGCGCGAGGTGTAGTGATAGAATCAGAACTTGACAAAGGGAAAGGTGCAATCGCTACGGTCCTTATCCAGCGCGGTACCCTCCGTAAAAGCGATGCCTTTGTTACCGGCATTCATTCCGGACGGGTCCGCGATCTGTTTAACGAACGTGGTTTATCCACCGAAAGCGCCGGACCGTCTCAACCTGTCGTGGTCCTCGGACTCTCGGGAACTCCCCAGGCAGGTGACTCATTTAAAGTCGTTTCCGATGAAAAGAAAGCCCGTGATATCAGCGCCCGACGGCGGCTTGCCGCAAAAGAGCGCGAATTACGAAAAATCGGCTCTGTCTCCCTTGAACATCTCTATGAGGCTATACAGGAAGGACAGGTGCAGACATTGAATCTGATCATCAAGGGTGATGTGGACGGTTCGGTGGAAGCTCTTGCCGCATCCATGGAAAAGTTAAGCACCTCGGAAATTAGAGTCAATGTTATTCATAAGAGCGTCGGGGCAATTAAGGAAACGGATATCATGCTAGCTACAGCGTCCAATGCAATAATTGTCGGTTTCCATGTGAATCCCAACAGCAAAATACGCGAGATGGCTAAAAATGAAGGGGTAGATATCAGAACCTACCGTATTATTTACGAAGCGGTTGATGAAATTCATGACGCTATGGAGGGGATGCTCGCTCCGGAAATCAGAGAAAAAATTGTCGCCACGCTTGAAGTACGACAGGTATTTAAAATCTCGAAAGTCGGTCAGATTGCCGGTTGCATGGTTACCTCCGGTACCGTTACCCGTAATGCATCTGCCCGACTGATACGGGATGATATTGAAATCGCCGATTCAACGATATCGACATTAAAGCGGCATAAGGAGGATGTCCGTGAAGTACAGAACGGGTATGAGTGCGGCATTACGCTGGATAAAGTATCGGATTACCGGGAAGGCGATCGCATTGAAGTATATGATAAAATCGAGATAGCCAGAAAGTTATCCAAAGCAACGAGTAGCGTGTAATGACCTCTTTACAATGGCACACAGAACGGGTACGGGAGCATCTGCACCGGGAGATTACCTGGACCATTACCAACAAAGTAAATGATCCGCGTATCCCCCATATTGTGACCGTCACAGAGATAAAGCTGGCTCCGGATTTACGCAACGCGACGGTTTTTGTCAGTGTCTTCGGCAATGACGAGCAGAAGGGAAAAGCACATATCGCTCTGAACGGCGCAGCGTCTTTTATCCAGCGATGTGTTGCCGCGCGCATTAAAATAAAACATACCCCAAAACTTATATTTAAAATTGATTCTTCACTCGACCGAAGTGAACATATTAATTCTTTACTCGAGCAAGTTAAGGATGACCTGGTCTAAACTGCAGGAAATAATCGATAGCAATCACTCTTTTCTCATATCGTCACATGTTAATCCAGACGGTGACAGTATCTGCTCACAACTCGCCTTTTACTGGTATCTGGATTCGCTGGGAAAAGAGGTAATCATCTATAATCACGATCCGGTACCACGGAAATTTTTATTCCTCCGCAATACCGATAAAATCAGTAATACGGCTCCGCAGCGTACTTTTGATGTTTTTGTTATCCTCGATGCATCCAATGCGTCACGGCTCGGATGGAACACAAACCGGGACATTGCCCCATTTGTAATCAATATAGATCACCATAAAGACAACGCCTGTGAAGGTGATGTCAATATTATAAAACATGAAGCCTCTGCAACCAGCGAGATTCTCTACACTTTTTTTCATGCCCGATCCGTTATCTTTCCGGTACATGTAGCGGAGGTGCTGTATACCGGCATTCTGACAGACACCGGCGGATTTCAATTCTCGAATACAAACAGTGCTGTCCTGCGTATCTGTGCACAGCTGGTTGACAACGGGGCTGACTGCTCGAAAATATACCGGCAGGTGTACACCTCTTTCAGTCCGTCCGGCCTTCTGCTCCGGGCAAAAATCTGGTCAACGCTCACCTTCTACAGCAACAACCGCATCAGTTCAATGGAGATGGCCAATTCGCTGCTGGAAGAATCCGGGGCGGGCAACGGTGATATTGAAGGTATGTCCGATCAGGCCTTAACCGCTGTCGGTGTTGAGGTCGGTATGTTTATCAAATACAGTGACACCTGCTCACACTTCAGCCTTCGCTCAAACGGCGGGATTGATGTCGGGAAAATCGCCCAGACAATTCCAGGCGGAGGCGGGCATACCTGCGCCGCAGGATGCACCATTAAACTTCCTCTTGAAAAAGCGAAAACGAAAATGATTGAACTCATACAGAAGGAACTGGATAATTCTTGAACGGTTTTTTATTTATTAATAAGCCAAAAGGCCCGACATCATTTGCCGTCATCAGGAAAGTGCGTCAGGCTCTTGGTATAAAAAAAATCGGTCACAGTGGCACCTTAGATCCCGAAGCAACCGGACTTCTGATACTGGCGGTCGGTACCGCCACACGCCTGCTCCCCTACCTGCCTTCCGAGCCGAAGCACTATTCATTCAGGATACAATTCGGGACAACAACCGATACACTTGACCGTGCCGGTACCATAACCGATCGTGACAAACCGTTCCCATCCCGCCGACAGATCGAGGATGTCCTGCCTGCTTTTACAGGAACGATTCTCCAGAGACCGCCTGATTACTCTGCCATAAAAGTCAGGGGCGCGCGTGCATATACACTCGCGCGGAACAACCGTGAGATTGATATACCACCGCGTGAAATAACCATTCACTCATTAACCCTGCAACGCTACAATCCTGCAGACGGTGAGGCGTTCCTCTCAACCGTATGCTCCACGGGTACCTATATCCGTTCTCTTGCCCGAGATGTTGCAGAAAAAGCCGGCACCATAGGATATGCCTCGGCAATTCACCGCTCAGCGATTGCTAACTTTACAACAGAACACGCCATTCCCGTCGATACTGTTCAACGGGAATGGGAAAGTACTCTTCATACCATTTCTGATATATTTTCTCACTGTCCGGCCTATACGGCTGCAGATACGGAAATAAGGAGCCTTGCCTGCGGACGGGACATTGTCTTAGAAAACGGCTCAAAGGGAAAAAGGGTTTTTGTTTATAATACGGAGAAGGAGCTTGTTGCTATTACCGAACAAGTAACGGCAAACAGATATCATCCTGTAAAGGTATTTATTAAACCATGAATGTTATCAAATGCAGCGAGTCATTTCCATCGAATAAAAAAACGGTGGTATCCGTAGGTAATTTTGATGGAGTGCATAATGGGCACCACTATCTCATGACTACCGTGTGCGAACGTGCACAGTATCAAAATGCTGCAGCGGTGATTATTACCTTCGAGCCACATACCCGGGCATTCCTCTATCCCGATAAAACACCGCCCCGCCTTACCACCTTTGATGAAAAAGTACTCCTGCTACGTGAATTCCCTATTGATTATCTGGTTTGTATACCCTTTAATTCTCAATTTGCGGCTCTTACACCGGAAGAATTTGTACAGGATATTTTAATTGACCGGTTTGGCGCAGTGGAATGGGTGATGGGTGAAAACCACTCTTTTGGTAAAGGGAGAAAAGGATCATATAACTTTTTGCATAATCTGGATGTCAGAAACCATTTTAATGTGTTTCCTGTAAGCCTTCATACAGAAGATATGCAGGTGGCGTCGTCTACTGTGATACGTAATTTAATCGGTGAACGGCGTATAGATGAAGCGGTGAGAATGCTGGGACACCCGTATCCTATTCTTGCAGAACGAATCCGAGGGATGCGAAAAGGTTTTGAACTGGGATATCCAACACTTAATTTTAAGCGCCCGCCTTCGCAAAAGGTAATTCCACCCCCCGGTGTGTATGCTGCAGAAGTAGAATTCAAAGAGAGTAAGCTGAAGGGTGCATTGTATTTCGGGAACTGTCCTACATTCGATAAGAGAGAGTATCATTTTGAATTTCACTCCCTGGACCCAATAATCCTGGATCCGGGAATACATACTGAAACGGCGCTGTGGCTTCACAATTTTATCAGACCGGATGAATCATTTTCTTCCGAAGCAGCGCTGGTTGAGCAGATAAAGAAAGATGTAGAGAAAATTAAACAGTTTTTTAACAAGGAGTAGAAACACTATGCCTCTTACAAAAGAGCGCAAACAGAAAATTATTAAAAAACACGGAAAGGATGAAAAGGATTCCGGAAACACCAACGTACAGATAGCGCTTCTTACCGAGCGAATTAACGATCTTACCGAACATTTAAAAACACATAAAAAAGACAATCATACGCGATATGGTCTTTTAAAACTGGTTGGTCAGAGAAGAGCGTTGCTTGATTACCTTAAAGCAAAAGATATTGAAGAATATCGGGTTTTAATCGAAAAACTTAAGATTAGAAAATAGTGGTATGAATTTCTGGATTTCCCTGGTGTATATGCTTTTCTAACTGCTATATGAACCTGTTGCATACGGCAGGTTCTTTCTTTTTTTATACCAGCATACCAGATGCTCTTCCGCCAACAGACTATTAAAATTTACATTCATTATGGAGAATTACATGAGTATTCAAACAGTAAGTACCTCAATAAACAACACCACACTCTCTCTTGAAACGGGGCGTATTGCCAGACAGGCAAGCGGTTCTGCAGTCATTCGAATCGGTGACACCATGGTATTGTCAACCGCGTGTTCCGGACCGCCGCGCGAGGGAATAGACTTCTTTCCCCTTACAGTCGAATTTATCGCGAAAACGTATGCTGCTGGAAAAATTCCCGGCGGATTTCATAAACGCGAGGGGAAACCGAGTGAGAGCGAAGTTATCAGTGCCCGTATTGTTGATCGGCCAATCCGCCCTCTCTTCCCTGAAGGCTATAACGATGAAGTTCAGATTATAAATACGGTCATCTCAGCCGATGAAGATTACAATGCAGACGTTATGGCGGTCACCGCAGCTTCCTGTGCACTGTGCCTGTCCGACATGCCCTTTACCGAGCCTGTCGGTGGTGTAAGGGTTGGGATAGTTAATGGTGAATTGAAAGTATTTCCCACCATTGAGGAGACCGAATCAGGCGGCCTTGATATTGTCGTTGCCGGCACCGAAAAATCGATTATGATGGTCGAGGGCGGCGCCTATGAGGTTGGGGAAGAAAAACTGATTGAGGCAATTATGTTTGCCCACAAACATATAAAACAGTTAATCAAACTCCAACGCGAGCTTTTCGGTAAATGCGAGATTCCTGATAAGAGCTTTGAGCCGCCGGTAGTGGAAGGTGAACAGGAAATAATCGATACGGTAACCGAGTTGGCTAAAGACAAGATACACGATATCAGTTTTATCGGACACAAGAGGACCCGCTATAAGCAGCTTGACGAATTATTAAACAGTATTCAGGAGCAACTTGCCGAGCAATTCCCGGAAAAAGAGGCGATTATTGCCAAGGCGTTTCACGATCTCGAATCTGCGGATATGCGCAGGACCATACTCGAAACCGGCACCCGTATCGGCGGCAGAGACTGCAGCACCATTCGTGATATTACCTGCGATCTGGATATTCTCCCCCGCGCGCACGGTTCCGCACTCTTTACCCGCGGTGAGACGCAGGCGCTGGTGGTTGCCACTCTCGGCACAAAACTTGACGAGCAGCGTATTGATAATATTCAGGCGGAATACAGCAAATCATATATGCTTCATTACAATTTCCCGCCGTTCTCCGTCGGAGAAGTAAAACGGCTGGGCGCAGTCAGCCGTCGGGAAATTGGTCACGGCCATTTGGCAGAGCGCTCTCTTGCACCGATTCTGCCGAACGAAAAAAGCTTTCCCTATACCATCCGTTTGGTTTCCGAGATACTCGAGTCAAACGGCTCCTCATCCATGGCCTCCATATGCGGCGGTTCACTGTCGCTCATGACGGCCGGTGTCCCTATCAAAGAACATGTTGCGGGAGTTGCCATGGGGCTTATCAAGGAGGATGAGAAAATTGCTATTCTCACCGACATTCTCGGCACTGAGGATCACATGGGTGATATGGATTTCAAAGTAGCCGGTACCCGTAAAGGTATTACGGCGATACAGATGGATATTAAAATTGACGGTATCACTCCCGAGCTCATGCGTGAAGCACTGGCAAAAGCGAATACTGCACGAAACAAAATACTTGACATAATGGAGCAGGCTATCCCCAGACCGCGTCCGGATCTCTCTCCGTTCGCACCGCGGATCACCACATTGACCGTTGACAAAGAAAAAATCGGTGAAATCATCGGGCCGGGAGGCCGCATCATACGTGACATCCAGGACAACTCAGGTGCAACCATTACTATTGAGGATGACGGTACCGTACAGATTTTCGCCGCCGATAAAACATCGGCCGAGATTGCAGTTAAAAGAATCGAGGCAATCATTGAAGAACCTGAAATCGGAAAAGTCTACTTGGCAAAAATAAAATCTATCGTTGATTTCGGTGCCTTTGCAGAATTCCTGCCGGGAAAAGACGGGCTCATTCATATCTCGGAACTCGATAACAAACGAGTCAACAAAGTAGAGGATGTTGTCGCCACAGGTGATGAAGTAAAAGTGAAGCTTATCGGGATGGATCGCGGTAAAGTACGACTCAGTATGAAAGCGCTGAAAACCGGTAAATCCCGATAGAAAGTAATTCGGTTAAAAACACAGGGTAAAGATACGAGAGTGTGTCTTTACCTTATTTTTATTATCGCCTTCTGAAAGTATGTATTCTATGGAAAACAGGCAGTTTATTCATGTAAAACGGCTTCCCCACGGTGAAGGTCTTCCAATCCCGCAAAAAATGACTCCCGGTTCAAGCGGCAGTGATATTGCCGCGGCAATAGAGGAATCTATCGTCCTGAAACCTGGCGAGCGAATACTGGTACCCACCGGATTCATCTTTGAAATCCCTCCCGGCTATGAAGTACAGGTCCGTCCCCGCAGCGGTCTCGCCTGGAAACATGGTATCACCGTGTTGAATACCCCGGGAACTATTGATTCGGATTATCGCGGTGAAGTCAAAGTTATCCTTGCCAATCTCGGCAACGAGCCCATCACCTTGAATCGCGGTGAGCGTATTGCACAGGTCATTCCCACGGCAGTAGCCGCTGAACTGGACTTTCAGGAAAAAAATTCACTGACGGAAACCAAACGGGGACCGGGTGGATTCGGTCATACCGGCCAGTAATATCTCTCGTGATATACGGCTACCGTTTTTCCAACGATGCACTAATATACTGCTTACATTTTCTTCCTGTTTTTTTGAAAACACTCCACTGAGAATACTTTACAAAACAAAATTATCTGTAAAGATATTTTTTGGCAAAAATAGTTTTTTTAGGGTAGATTAGTGAATAGAGGCACCTTCAATCAATTGCCGGTTATCTGCTCCTTCACCGTACTATCGGCGTAGAGCAACTCAATTGAAAGGTGGATGACTATGATTGAAACGATTGAATTTATTCTGGATGTCACAGGATTAGCCAAAACGGTAGAGAATTATCAAAAGGTACATGAGCTTCTTTTAAAAGAAGATTTATCAACTATTATTCAGGATTACCGACTTGCAGCATGATTTTTAAACTAACGGTATTTTTTTAGGGTAAAAATTATTCATTAATCTGTTCTTTTAAATAATTCCATCCATAACTGATGGATTATAGAAAAAGTATCCGAGGGGGGATATTTTTATTTTTGCAGAAATTTAAGCGATTAAACATTCTGCCTAAACTTACGATTTATTACCCGCCATAAAGGAGATCATCCAATGGTAAAAATGAAAAACCTGCCATTCCTTAAAAAGCAAAAGAAACAGAAAGATGCAATAGAAAAAATGCTTGAAAAGTATGAATTCGTACCTGATTTTGTACCAAACACAAAAAAACTGTTCTCAAAAAAATCCAGACTATATTACCTGAAAAAGATACGAAAAACGGCACTATAGAATCGCTTCGAATGCCGCAATCCATTTTCCAGCCTTATCATTTGATAAGTCTACCTGTTGAAACATTATAAATTCCTTCAGTAACTATCCGAAATATCGAAAATATATTGACATCCACCAAAGGGACTCGTAATTTAGTTCTACGAGTATTTTCTTGCCATTTATTTTTTATGGGTGATGATTATGAGAATACAAAATAGTATATATGTAAGATTGATTGTTGTGTCACCGTTGCTGGTACTGCTCTTTATCTCGTGCTCAGCGGTGAATCAGGTCAGAACCGTCGGCAAGGGTAACACCGGCATGGAACTCACTCTCGGCGGTCCCATGATGACTAATCTGGGAGCGCCTCTCCCGATACCCAATTTTTTTGCCGGTGTCCGGTACGGTCTGCGGCAGGATCTGGATATTGCCGGGCTCTTTAATATCACCGGCCCCATTATTCCGGGTATTTTTGATGTAATAACAGGAATTTACTGGGTTCCACTCCAGCCGGGATTGAGAACCCAATCCGGGACGCCGCATAAAGGATTGGGACTGGGCGGCTCCTTTATGGTGCAATGGATAACGGATTTTCAACACGGTCTTGTTATCTATCCGGCAATTGAATGTGCCGGCGGGTGGCGGTATAAATGGATAAATCCCTTTATTGGTATATCGCTTGGACTTGATTTTTATCGGACAAACGGGAAAACACCGATTACGCAGGTAAATCCGTTTTTTGGTACCGAGTTTATGATTAAGGAGCGTAGCAGCATCGGCCTTAAATGCACCTTCTACGAAGTAGCCTACAATTTCTACGGCTCCCAGGTAGAGTGGGTATATCTGGTAAACAGGTCGCAGGAGAAGAAAAAATACGGCGTTCTGGGTATCTCACTGGGGTACAGCTATAAATTCGGCCGTTCGAAAAAGAAATCAAAGTGACATTTTTTTACAATATCACTGATAAGGAAAAACACTATGAAACCGGTTACACGCATGATCGCACTTATATTTCTCTTTTATCTGCATTGCATAAAACTTGACTTTTTCCTTTTTGAAAGTGAAGAAGCAACGTCCATTTCCGACTATCACAACCTTCCCCTGTATGTCGGCAGTGACCCTCCGTCGTGGATAGACTCAAGTACGGTGGAGCGCGAGTTATACATTTCAGTTCCGGGTGCAACGGTTATCCCAAAGGATCAGATTTCATCCTGCAAGAATTATATTCACGGCGTATTTATTCCGGCGCCAATTGGTGTCACTGTCGACACCTGTCCTCTTATCGATAAATCCGTGACATTCCTGTATTGTCACGGTAATTCCGGAAATATCTGGCGATACTGGTACCGGGCGGTGGCATTATGGAATATGGGTGCGAACGTATTTATTTTTACCTATCGCGGGTACGGCCTTTCCAAGGGGGAAACGACAAGAGACAACATAAAAAAGGATGTGGAAGCCGCGGCAACCTGTCTTAAAGCCCGACCTGATATCGATACGAATAAAATTATCGTATACGGTTACTCCATGGGAGCAATTACCGCAAGTTATCTTGTGGGCGCTTCATCCCATAAGAACGGATTCGCCGGGGTAATACTGGAATCGGGACTTGACTCACCGGAAGAGATTCTGCATCTCTCCTCGGGTACTGAATTTCCGGGAGGTTTTTTCTTTGACGATTCACCGTTTAACGGACCTGAATTTATTAAAGAGGCTACAATTCCGATTCTTCATATTCACGGCCGGAAAGATCAACGGGTGATAATCGATCAGGCGTACAACTATTACAACATATTAAGAAACAAACCGTACTATACACATTATATCGGTAAATCGCAGAAACCGGATGAACAATGGATAGCGCTCACCGCCCATCGTAACGTACCCATATACCCTTTTAATGCGGAAAAGCATATCGCAGATTACTGGGATGACAGTAACAACCCCTGTCACTGCTGTGTCCACCCTGATGAGTATGATGATCCGATGTTCGCCGGATTTCTCCAAAGTGTCGGCAGGACCAACGGCGCCGCAATGACTGCAGCGGCAAAGAAGTATGAAGACCTTATCGTCTCATGGGTTTCCACTGTTATTCCGTAACCTCTATCTTTCTACAGGCTCTCAGGAGTAAATCAATCACCAGATAGCTTGCTCCGGCAAGGAGTATAATCATTGCTCCTGCAGTAAAATTCAACCAATAGGAAAGGACAATCCCTGCCGTGGTAAAACAGGCGCCAAGGGCTGAGGCGACCGCCATCATACGTTTAAGGTCTTTGGTGAATTTCTCTGCAATTGAAGCGGGAATAGTAAAGAGGGCGATTACCAGAATCAGTCCTACCACCTGGATTAACATAACCACCGAGACCGCTATAAGCATAAAAAGGAGGTAATAAAGTCCTTTTACCGGAACGCCGCTAATCTGAGCGAACTCGTCATCATAGGAAATTCCAAGAAATTCTTTAAAGAGAAGAGATACCATCGTAATAATAACCATATCGAGCAGCACCATA
>CAZIYW010000049.1:0-37397 GCA_964543525.1 uncultured Fibrobacterota bacterium
AAAAGAAGGTAGTCAGTAAAAAAATACTTGACTTCCTACATAGCGCACGAGGACGATTAGAAAAAACTACACATACATAGCCACTTTGTTAAAGGGGGCAAAACCACATGGAGCTTTTCTCAACCAATTTCGGCACAATAGACTGGATCATTGTGTGCGTCTATATCTGTATACCATTACTAATAGGATTATATTTACGAAAGTATATCTCCAGTTCGGGTGATTTTATAGTTGCCGGCCGTAACCTGAGGCTGTTTCTCGCTGTGGCAACATTAACCGGTACTGAGCTGGGACTGGTTACCATCATGTATAGCGCTGAAGCGGGATTTATCAATGGTTTTTCCGCCTTTCATATCGGTGTCATTGAAGGTGCCGCTGTACTTGCCATCGGATTAACCGGTTTTATCGTATACAAACTCCGGGAAAGTAAAGTCATGACAATTCCGGAGTACTATGAGAAACGGTACAATCAGAAGGTGCGTGTCGTTGGTGGTATTGTACTTGCCCTTGGCGGTATTCTTAACATGGGACTGTTTCTGCAGGCTGGGGCACGATTCATGATGGGGGTTACCGGTGTGGGTAATCCTGCCATGCTGAAAATATTTATGACCATAATGCTGGTTATGGTATTGATATATACCGTGGCCGGAGGTATGGTGAGCCTTGCTATAAACGATTTCCTTCAATACATTGTTCTGTCGCTGGGGCTGCTTGTCGGTTCAATCTTTGTAATCAGGGAGATTGGCTGGAGTACGCTATTCACTATTCCGGAAAATGCCGAGGCTGCCTTTACCTTTAATCCGGTATCCGAACAGTCGGGCTTTGGCCTCCTGTATGTCATTTTTATGGTTATGGTGAGCCTTGCAGCCGGGGCGCTGTGGCAGACTGCAACGATGAGGGCCCTGGCTGCAAAGAGTCCCAAGGTGGCTAAAAATCTATACGCCTGCGCATCCTTGTCATTCCTTATGCGAAAGGTTATTCCGATGCTCTGGGGGGTCGGTGCATTTCTTTTCCTTGCCACCAAAGCGCCACAGCTTCTTGAGCAGTTTCAATCAGGCGGGTACAGTACGCAGTACGGTATGCCTGTCTTTATATCTAAAATTATTCCGAGTGGCCTGCTAGGATTTATTGCCGCAGGTATGTTTGCCGCGTTCATGTCCACCCACGACAGTTACCTGCTCAGTTGGAGCTCCGTCATAACACAGGATATTATCTCACCACTCCGCGGCGGTCTTGCGGATACTACTCGTCTGCGAATTAACCGGATAACCATTGTGGTCATCGGACTTTTCCTGCTTATCTGGGGACTCTGGTTTGAGGCCCCTGTTTCGCTGTGGAATTACATGGCCGTTACCGGCACTATTTATCTCTCCGGTGCATTTACCGTTATTGTCTGTGGTTTGTACTGGAAAAAAGCAAGCAGTACCGGTGCGATGATTGCACTTATATCAGGATTGTTTGCAATTGCCGGCCTGGGGCCATGGACAAAAACAGGAATATGGTATTTATCCGATAAATTTATCGGGGTCTCTACATTTATTTTATGTGCGGCGGGTATGATAATCGGCTCTCTTGCTTTCCCGGATATCGCTGTAAAAAAGGAGGTGCAATAATGTGGGCGTTACTATGGAAATTCGTTTTGATTTTTACTTTTGTGGCGTATACTATAATGTTTGTTATTGTTACAGTCGGCGGCGTTGGTGATATTAAACACCTTTTCAAAGATCTCAAATCACCGCCGGAAGAGTAAGATAAATAGTGCCCGCATATACTAAAGTAACAGTCAGGAGTTCTGTATTATATCACGTACAGGCTGAAGATATAACCACGGATATCATATTGTGAATCCAGCACTTGTAGTACTCGCAGCCGGTCTGGGCACCCGCTATGGTGGTCTTAAACAGATTGAGCCCGTCGGACCAAAAGGGGAATACCTTCTTGATTATGCCGTGTATGACGCAATCCGTGCCGGCTTTAAAAAGGTCGTATTTGTTATTACTAAAAGTATGGAGCGTGAATTTACTCAGAAAGTAAGCTCCCGGTATTCTTCACACCTTTCTGTGTATTATGCTTTTCAGGAATTAGGTGCGATTCCAAAAGGATACTCTGTACCCGATTCCCGTCTGAAACCGTGGGGGACCGGCCATGCTGTTCTTGTTGCCCGTGATAAAATAAATGAACCTTTTGCCGTTATTAATGCCGACGATTATTACGGTCCGGATTCCTATAAAGTAATTTTCAGGGAGCTTGCAAGTCGCTCCGTTGATTCGACAGAGATGTGCATGGTCGGATTTCCGGTCGAGAACACGTTATCCCCACACGGAAAAGTTTCACGAGGGGTCTGTACTCTTAAAGATAGTTTTCTGGTATCGGTTGTTGAACGGGAAGAAATTAAAGATAACAACGGCGTTATTATATTTACCGACAGGAATAACAATACAGGTATTATTCCGCCAGGCACATTCGTTTCAATGAACCTCTGGGGCCTTGCCCCTGAAACCATGTTCCCGATACTCGAAGAACATTTCAATGAATTCATGAAAACGCGGGGAATGCATGCAGATGCGGAATTCTATCTGCCTGCTGCAGTCAATTATGCAATTGAAACCGGTAAGATTACAGTAAAGGTGTTGAGGACCTCAGAGACATGGTTTGGATTGACACATCCCGGGGATAAGAGGAGAGTTCAGTGTATTATAGCTTCCAGGGTAAAGCAGGGGATATACCCTGAGAGGTTGTTTTAAGTTGGGATTCGGTAAGGGAAACGGGTAAAAGCCAGGAAAATGTCCTCGTTCTCTTCCTCGTCCATCGTCCTCGGTTTTTTATTCTTTTTTCCTCTTCTTTTTTCTTTCTAAATTCGGCATTTCTTGTTCGACATTCGAGATTCACTATTTTTCTGAGGGACTATTTTCTTCATAATTCCGACCTCCCGATACACCAGCACTCCAGTACCCCACATCATGTTATAATTACTTTATCTCCTTCAACAACGCCACCAGAAATTCCCAGATTTTCGGAACTGAAGGCAGATATAATCTCTCTTCAGGTGAATGAGGATTCTTGATTGTCGGCCCGAGGGAAATCATATCCATATTCTCGAATTTTGACCCGATGATACCGCATTCCAGCCCTGCATGGATAGCTTCAACATGCGGCTCCTTATCAAAAAGATTTTTATATACCTCTTTACATACGCCAAGTATGGGTGAGCTGGGATTGGGCTGCCATCCGGGATACCCCTCATTGGTCGTATATGATGCCTGATACTCGGCTGCAATTGACTCTACACGTGATACGATCGCACTAAGCTCCGTTTCAACAGAACTGCGCTGACTGGATAGTATGGTAATTGTATCATCCGCCAGGTTTATGGTTGCAAAATTGTTTGAGGTTTCCACCAGCCCTTCCATATCTTCAGACATCTTGGCAACTCCATGGGGCAGTGCGTTTAAAAGGCCGATAGCTCTGTTGGTGTCATCCACAGTATACACCGCATTGCCTTTTTCAGATTCAGAGAGAGAAATTCTGACATCGGGATCGCTCTGTTTTGTCTGATTCTCTAATTCTGCAGCAGTACTTTCAAAAGTACTTTTAAAGGTTTCAGTATCCGATTCAGGAACAAGGACTGTTGCGCAGGAATTTCTGGGAATGGCATTATGGGCTGAACCGCCGGCAATATCGACCAGCCGTAAAGGGAGTCCGTTGTCAGTTATTGCTTTCAAGATTTTGGCAAGAATGATATTGGCATTGGCGCGTGCTTCGTGGATATCAACACCGGAATGGCCGCCCCGAAGGCCGTCAACTGAAATCTTGTATACGGCGCCCGGTGTATCTGCGGTTTCTTTCTGCAAAGACAGTTTGATTTCAACATCCCGACCGCCGGCACAGCCTATTGTAAAGACACCTTCATCCTCCGAGTCAAGATTGAGAAGAATATTTCCGGTAAGAAAATCCTTTTCAATGCTGTTTGCACCGACGAGGCCGGTCTCTTCATCAACAGTGCAGAGTAGCTCCAGCGGGGGATGAGAGACTGAGTCATCAGTGGCGAGTGCGAGACTAAGCGCCAGGCCGATGCCGTTGTCTGCCCCGAGGGTGGTATTATCCGCGTGCATCCATTCACCTTCAATAATATGTTTTATAGGGTCTTTACTGAAATCGTGACCGGATTCCGGGGTTTTTTCGCATACCATATCCATGTGCCCCTGAAGAATAACCACGGGATCGTTCTCCCGTCCCGGTGAAGCAGGCACTGAGATGCAGACATTCAGGGCACTATCCTGTTTGAATTCAAGATTATGCTTCTTTGCCCAGTCAACGAGCCAGTTTGAGATTCTTTCTTCATGCTTTGATTTTCTGGGAATCGTATTAATCTCTTCAAATATGTCCAGTATTTTTTGCAATTCAGGTTCCATTATTTCTCCTTGTTGTTTTGTTGTATTTCCTTAAAAGCGATAAGCTTTGATTTTTCCAGTTGTCTGAAGAAAACTGATAATCGGTCATACACCGGCTCTACCGAATCGCCGAATGTTTTCTGCAATGATATACCGATATCCCGTACCCGGTTTTTACCGTCGCACAGGTTCCAGACATGGGTACCGAAATCATCGAGGTTTACCCGGTAATCAGGATGCTTTATCCTTTTTCGCAGCCAGGCGCCGATTTTACCGGTGCCGAATTTGGGAACGAGCACCGAAACAGCGCCGTCCCCCTTTGATTCGTTTATTCGGTGTTCCTTAAGCCTGACCGGTGTTAAATCAAGAAGATTTTGCATTTTTTATACTTTTTACCGGATAGTACAGCAGTACATACGCCAGTACCCCGAATACAATAATACCGCCCAGAGGATTTTCACTGATTGTCGGCAGCTTTAAACCGGTCGCAACCAGCAGGGCCAGAAGAATTCCCATGAGCGATTCTCCGGCAACCATGCCTGATGCCAGAAGAATACCGGTGTTTTCAACGGCCTGCTTTCCTGCTTCGTCAACTTTTTTTCTTTCGATAATTTTCTGAAGGACCCATTTGACGATCCCGCCGAGGAAAATAGTAAAGGTTATACCAAAGGGCAGGTACATACCGACAGCAATAATCATAACGCTTGGTGTGTTCAGTAATATGAGTGCTACGGCAAAGAACATACCGATAATAATCAGTGACCATGCCATTTCGCCGCCTACGATTCCCTTTGCCATCAGGGCCATAAGACCGGCCTGCGGTGCGGGAAGCTCGGCGCCGCCTATACCGCCGGGTGTATTGTTGTGGAGCAGGGCAATGGGTATTGCTAGAACAAAGGCGGTTACTGCCACCCCGATTAATTCGCCTATCTCCATTTTCCAGGGGGTGCCGCCGAGTATATGCCCGACCTTTAAATCCTGCATCATATCGCCGCCGATACCGGCGACGCAGCAGACCACGGCTGCCACCCCGAGTACCGCCGCAATACCGGGGTCGCCGGTAAGACCGATGCCGACCATGAGAACCGCCGCAATCAGAAGTGTCGACAGAGTCAGTCCCGATATGGGATTATTTGAGCTGCCTATTAATCCCACCAGATAACCTGCAATAGCGGCAAAAAGAAAGCCTGCAACTGCCATTACTATTGCTGCGAGCAGAGCGCCGCCAAGATTCTTTGTATAATAATTATAAAGAAAAATAAGTGGAATAATAAGAATAACGACGCCACCTATTACATAGCTTATCTTTATATCTTTATCCACCCGCGAAGAGGCTTCAGCTGAACCTGCAGAAGCTTTCATATCTTTAAATGCTCTGCCGATACCGGTTGTGAGAGGCTTCCGAAGATTGAACAGGGTGTAAAACGATCCGACAACCATAGCGCCAACCGCAAGCGGTCTGACCATGCTTTTCCACACGCTGACACCCACCCCTAACCAGTCCAGTTGCGCTGCATCTACTGCTGTGGTAAGGTCGGTATTAAAGAGCAGTGCAAGCGGTACCAGGAAAAACCAGGCGAAAACACCGCCGGCAAATGCCAGCGCGCCAAGCTTCGGACCGATAATGTATCCGACGCCCAGAATCGCCGGAGATGCCGCCGGGGTGTGCAGATAGATAGCACTTTTATATACCAGATCCTTCCCGACATCCAGACCGGTGTTGATATGCGCCTTTCCCATTTGAAAAGCCTTGGAGAACGATTCGCTCAATAACTGCAGGCCGCTTGAACTTTTAAAAAACTGAATAAGGGCGGAAAGTCCCATGGCACTGAAAACGAACTTAGCCCCGGTACCACCTGCCTGACCGGCCTTGATAATTTCAGAACAGGCCACGCTCTCAGGGAACGGAAGGTCGGTTTCACTGATAAGCGCCCTTCGTGAGATAGTGACGAACAGCACGCCGAGAATACCGCCCACAAGCATCAGTATGGAACTTTCGAAATATCTGATCTCATCCCAGACCCCGGCCATAACAAAGGCGGGGATAGTGAATATTGCACCGGCGACCAGCGCCTCACCAACCGATGCAATAGTACGCGCAATGTTTTCTTCAAGTATGCTTCCTTTAAAAATTCGCAGCGCTGCCATGGCAACGACTGCAGCGGGAAAGGTCGCGGCTACGGTCATACCGACACGCAGTCCCAGATAGCTGTTTGCTGCACCCAGAACCACAGCCATAATCAGCCCCAGAAAAACCGCCTTGAAAGAAAATTCTTTCATGTCAGTTTCAACGGGTACATATGGTTTGAAATCATTACTCATAATGTGTGCCTCCTCCAATAGGAAAAATGTATATGAAAATCTATGTTGCCGGTTTCGAGATTACAGAGAGTTACCCGTGCATATAGTACACAATGAGGTAAATCAACCAATTAAACGCTCGAAATTAGCCCCTTTCAAAGAATATCAAAATAATATATGGCGCTGGGTGATTTCTGTAAAAGCTGAAAGGAAGGAGGATTTTTGGATATTTAGATATTCAGATATAGAGAACATATTATGAATAACTATGATATTCTTTGATAATGCAAGAAAGAACGCCGGCGTCTGTCGATGGTAATAAATTTCGATTCATCAAAGTAGTGCAGGTTCCGTTTGTGAATTGCTAAAGATTTACGACAAGAGAGGGCATTGTTCGCAGCATATATTTATCTTTAAATGCCTCTTATCCATGTATAACACCCAAAATTTACTATTCGCCCATAAGCCACTGCCACCCAGGTTCTATCTTGCATGTGCCAATAATAATCTTTTACTCTTTAAAACTCGTATATCTATCCATTCATCTATGCGCTTATATGCTCAGTCCTGCTGATAATTTCATTCTGTAAATCTTCACCCAGGTTGATAAAATAGTCGCTGTAGCCGGCCACACGGACTATAAGATTGCGATACTTCTCCGGATTTTTCTGGGCCGCACGCAGGGTGTCTGCGGAAACCACATTGAACTGTACATGGTGGCCGTCCATTTTGAAATAGGCCCGTATAAGATGAGCTAGCTTGGTGATTCCTTCTTTATCGGCGAGGAATTGCGGGGTAAACTTTAAATTGAGCAATGTGCCGCCTGTCCTGAGATGGTCGATTTTTGCCGCTGATTTGATAACAGCGGTCGGTCCGTGCATATCAGCCCCCTGTACCGGCGAGATCCCTTCAGACAGGGGCAGCTTTGCTTTCCTGCCGTCAGGCGTAGCGCCGGTGACACTGCCGAAATAGACGTGTACCGTTGTGGGGAGCAGATTAATTCGATGGTGCCCTCCCTTTGAATTGGGGCGGCCGTCAACTGCAGTGAAAACAAGCTCAAACACATCACGGAGAATGTTGTCCGCATAGTCATCGTCATTGCCGTACTTTGGCGTATCATGTATAAGCCTGTTACGGATATCCTCGGCATTCTCGAAATTGGTTTCAAGGAGTGAGAGCATGTGTTTCATGGATACAATCTCTTTATCAAATACATTATACTTCAATGAAGCCAGACAGTCGGTTATACTTCCCATGCCGACTATCTGGATATAGGTGGTGTTATACCGCGCCCCGCCGTCATTGTAATCTTTGCCTTTTTTAATACAATCGTCAATAAAGAGGGATAAAAACGGCGCGGGCAGATTCTCGGCCCATAACCGCTCGATAATAATATTACCTTTTATCTTGATGTCAATGAAATGCCGTACCTGCCGGGCAAATGCCTCGAATAGTGCACTATACGAAGAAAATGTAGTCGGATCACCGGTTTTAAGGCCGATTTTTTTACCGGTTGCCGGATCAATGCCGTTATGCAGAGTGATTTCAAGGATTTTAACCAGGTTGAAATAGCCGGAAAGAATATATGCTTCAGCGCCGAACGCACCGGCTTCAACACACCCGCTGGCGCCGCCTTTGCGGGCATCAACGATTGTTTTCCCCTGTCGTGTCAGCTCCTGAATAATCGCGTCGGTGTTGAATATCGACGGCTGACCGAAACCTGTTTTTACAATGTCAAGTGCCTTTTTAAGAAACCGGTCGGGGCTCTTTTTGCTGATCTGGACATTGGAGCTCGGCTGCAAAATGCGCATCTCCTTGATAACATCAAGAAGCATATAGGAGAGTTCATTGACAGCATCGGAACCGTCCGGTATGATGCCGCCAAGGTTGATATTGCAGAAATCGGTATAAGTATTGCTTTCTTCGGCGGTGACCCCGACTTTTGGCGGGGCGGGCTGGTTGTTGAATTTTATCCAGAACGCCTGCAGCAGCTCATACGTGCCTTCTTTTGTCAATATACCGTTCTGCAAATCCTGCCGGTAAAACGGATATAGGTGCTGATCCAGCCGGCCGGGATTGAAAGAGTCCCAGGTATTAAATTCGGTTATAACGCCAAGATGGATAAACCAGTAATGCTGCAATGCCTCCCAAAAGGTTGCGGGGGCATTGGCCGGAACAGTGCGGCATATACGGGCAATCTCTTCAAGCTCCTGCTTTCGTCCGGGATCTGTTTCCCGGCGGGCACATTCATCGGCATATTCAGCATGCCGATGCGCATAGATAACAATCGCGTCGGCAGCGACAGCCATCGCCTCAAGCTGCTCACGCCTGCGTACCGCCTCAAAGTCATGGTAATAATCGAGGGCGGCGACAGCGGCGCTGATTTCATTTTTTAAATCGTTAATGCCTTTTGTAAAAATTGTTTCACCGCCGACTGTATGGCCCGGTGCGCGCTGCTCCATAAATTCGGTAAATACGCCTGCCGCGTATGCGTCAATCCATTCCTGATCAACTGTCTTGAATAATTTGTCACGTAACGAGCGATCCCGCCAGTACGGGATAAGCACCTCACGTGTATACTCCCTGGTCTCCTGAGAAACCTTGAATGATATCTTTTCGCGCGTATCGAGAATATCAAGGTCTTTAAGGCTGTGACAGCATACCTCAGGAAAGGTAGGCGTTTCCATCGGACCGGGGCCGCGCTCGCCGACAATCAGTTCCCCTTCGTTAATACACACCGCTTTGTTCTCCATTATATATTTGAACGCCATTGCACGGGCGACCGGTGCGGAGAATTTTTCTGCTGCACCACTCCGGTAGAATTCAGTCAGCAGCCCGGCCCGCTCGATTGAAAGTGTGGGTACTGCATTACAACTCCGGGAGCGTAATCTCGCTATTCTCTCATTCATAGTTAACCACCAATTTTAACGGTGAATCCGCGTTTTACAAAAAAATCTTTTACCTGATGCATATAGTCATTTCCGGGAGGAATTATTTCCTTCAGTTTATATTCAAATCCAAGTCTCCCGAATTTACCCTGTGCAGTATTGTGAAACGCCAGTAAATCAATCCTTTTTACCGAATGCAATGATACTATATATTCGGAAAGTTGTGAAAGGTTCTCCCCGGTATCGGTAATGCCGGGTATTATGGGAATACGGATAATAACCTGCTTTTGTGCTTTACATATATACGAACAATTCGACAGAATTGTATCGTTGGAAATACCGGTATATTTAACTGATAATCCGCTATCAATAAATTTTAAATCATACAGAAAAAGATCAACCATGGGCATTACTGAGTCAATACATTCCCGTGGCGCGTGACCTGAAGTGTCCACAGCCGTATGAATCCCCTTTTCTCTGCAGTTCTGTAGTAAGGTGCACAGAAAATCCGGTTGTGCCAACGGTTCGCCGCCGGAAAAAGTGACACCACCGCCCGATTCATCGTAGAATACAGTATCCTTTTCAATTTCCCGCATTATTTCAGTGACGGTAAACTCTTTGCCGATACTCTCGTTTTCAATCTTCTGTATACCCGATTCATAGCCTTCAGGGTTATGACACCACCAGCATCTGAGGGGACAACCCTTTAAAAAAACGGTTGTTCGAATGCCGGGTCCGTCATGCACGGCAAATTTTTTTATGGCGAATAAAATGCCGCTTGGTTTCATGGTTTTTACGAGCTTTTAAATTATTATTAATAGTATAAAAAAATAACATATCGTATTTATAAAAAGCATTCCATTTCGTCCCCGACTTGTAAATGTCTTTTTAAAGCGGATGAGAATGAGGAGAATTCTGGATATTTAAAAAACATACTTTTGATTGCTCTGAACCTCTCTGTTCACTTCCGTTCGGAATACTGCTGTATAATGATGCCGGCTATTATGAAAAATAACCCCAGTACTGTAGAACACGATATTTTTTCACCGACAACAACACTTATAAAAATCAACGATAGAAAGGGGGATAGAAACGCCAGGTTGCTTATCCGTGCGGTTGTTTCCGACAACTGCAAAGCAATAAGCCAGCATACAAACGGCACACCCATCTCGAAAAATCCTATATACATCGCCCCCGGTAATCCCTTGACAGAAGGCAGTATGGGTTTTGAAAATAGGAGTATCGTCAGTCCGATAAACAGGAAGCCGAAAATAAAATTGAGAAAAAGTTTTACCACTTCATCCCTGTGATCTTGCATATTCAAAATCCAGAACAGTGCCCATACAACGGATGAACCGATCGCAAGAGAGACGCCGAAAGGATTGTGAAACTGCAGCGCCGTAACATCTCCCCGCGTCGCAATAATGATAACTCCGAAAAAACTGATACCAATCGAAAAGAGACTTTTCAGGGTAATTCTCTGTTTCAGTATCACAATAGATAGCAGCACCAGCATGATGGGCCAGGTATAATTGAGCGTCATGGCTTCCTGCGCCGGAAGAATTGAATAGGCCTTTAACAGAACCACATAATACAGATAGGGATTTAAAAATCCGATGAAAGCCGATTGCAGATAATCAGTGACGGAACTTTTTTTCAACAGTACCGTTTTTTTTTGAAATACCACGACAATAAATAGTAAAACAACCGCAATACCCGATGAATAGAGCAGCAGATGAAGAAAATCAACGAAGCGAAGGGAGATTTTAAATGCTGAGGCTACGGTTGACCATAAGAGAATGGCTGTGAGGGCGTAGATATAGGATTTGTTTTGGGTTTTCATGGAGAGAAAATAATTGATTTTTAAAATTTCATTAACTGAAATTTGCAGTGACGTTAAATAGTGTCTGGTCGAAATCATAAATAAGGAACTTTTTTAATTTTCAGAATAGATTTATTGACTCGACCTGTTTGATACATTTATATTGAACATACTAAATTAGCGTTGGGTTTTTATAAAATCTTATAGAAAATGAAATATCTTGCGCCATTTTCACCGAAAAAATGAAAAAATATTGGCATTTTTACCGAAATACCAATTAATATTCTGTGGGGGTTTGCCGGATAATACTGTGTTGCTACCGTTGGGAATTCAATTAAACAAGTAACCGAACCGGTATATATTTTTTATAGTAAATCATACAATATTTATACATAGAGGAGGTTTCTGCGCGATGAAGAAACTTTTAACAGCCATTATCGCTTGTGCAATAGTATTGCCGATAAAAGCCGCCGACTTTGACATTTACGGGAGAGTGGCTCCTGCAGCATGGTTTACTAAAAGGGAGAGGTTCTACGATGATTCGATTGGTGTTGATACGGTAACCGGGAATGCGATAATTGAGTCTGACAGCCTGCCCCTGTATTATTGCACTCTCTGGCCGTTCGGTGAGTTCGGATTCAAACTCAACAGTGAGAGAATTGGCGTGTGTACTGAATTTGGTGTCAGGCAGAGTGTTTATTCCGGGTATATATCCGGTGCAACATCACCAAAATTCAGAACCAGAGAGCTTTGGGCAATATACACCAGGCATTTTTACCTGGAATGGTATATCAATGACTGGGTTTCATTGTTACTTGGTAAAACCGAGGCTCCCGCGTGCTTTTTTCCCAGTGATCAACGGTTTTACGGCGGGAACAGCTTCAGAAATTCCGGGGCGTTGTATACGGGCAGTAACACCATGATTCAATTCAGTTTTGGCAATGACCTGACCTCTGAGGAAGTTACCCCGTCGTTTTCCTGGAAAGCCAAAGCTGCAGCCGTTAAAGTTGATACTGCCGCGGTAAAACTCTATGGTGAAGATAATGTAAAATCCGAATCGAAATTTCCCAAATTTGAAGGTAGTTTTGAGGCACAATTCGAAAAAGATTTTTTTACTGCCAATCTGGAGCTGGGAGGAGGATTTCAACAATTTATAATGACTTATAAAGGAACACAAATTGAGTATTATAAAAGTCAGTTCAAGGTAAATTCCTATGTGCTGGGATATGACCTGGGGCTAAAAGTTGGTCCCGTAAGTGTTGCCTATAATTGGGCATGGGGGCAGGATCTAGGATCCTATGGTGTTGAAATAAGCAGCCCGTTTCTGTGGCGTCAGGTGAATGCACCCGGACTTTCAGATGTGCAGACACCAACTCTTGTCGATATTTTCTATCCGAAACATTTTAAAGTTGTCGATACTACCGGATCAGGTAATGACTACTGGGAGTTAAGGCACGGTAAGGCTGTCCAGATGTGTGCGGTGTTGAGTGTAAAACCATTAAAATGGCTTTCATTTGAAGGCGGATATGGCTATCTGCACGCAGAACATGAGCATCCGGCACTTGATACAACCTGGGAGGATACCCACGCATACTATGGCGGTCTCCGGTTCAAAATAGCTGAGATTCTTGAGGTGAACCCTGAATTCGGGCAGTATATATACGGCAATGAACCTGGATTCGGCAGAATGACCTATTGGGGGGTTGAACTCGCTATTGTGTTTTAAAAAGGATTTTTAAATTATTTAGATATTAAAATAATTTAGAATGTAATTCAGTATATTGAATTTTTAATACAAAGGAGTATTTAGAGTGATGAAAAAGTTATTAATTGCAGTCTTTACTCTAACAATAGTGCTTCCTATTAACGCGGTGGATTTCGATATATACGGGAGTGTATCACCCGGATTATGGTTTAG
Source organism: uncultured Fibrobacterota bacterium (assembly GCA_964543525.1). GTDB lineage: Bacteria > Fibrobacterota > Chitinivibrionia > Chitinivibrionales > JANQEN01 > CBDVBE01. Next base: position 13,321 of record CAZIYW010000049.1, read on the forward strand.
TAAAACAGAAGATTTTTATGATGACTCAATCGGGGTCGATAGTGTCACGAATAACCCTATTATGGGTGAGGACTCGTTACCCTCCTATAACACCACTTTATGGCCCTATGGAGCGCTCGGTTTTAACGTCAAAGGTGATAGATTCAACGTATGCCTGGAAATTGGAATACGAAAGAGTATGTATCAGGGATTTATTAACGATGATCCGGCCTTTATTCTGTTAACAAAAGAGCATGTTTCGATGTATGCGAAAAGGTTTTTCGCTGAGTGGTATATCAACGATTACCTGTCATTACTGATTGGGAAAGATTATGCTCCCGCATCTTTCTTTTCCAGCAATCAGCGTCTTTATGGAGATTTTCGGTTCAGGAATGCAGGATGCCTCTATACCGGCAGCAGGGCGATGTTTCAGTTCAGTGCGGGAAACTACCTCTCGCCGGATGATTTTGCTGAAGGTTTTTCCTGGAAAGTGAAAGCCGCAGTCCTTAAAATAGACACCGCTGCAGTAAAGTTTCGTGATGCGAAGGTGTATATCTATACTGAAACAAAAATACCGAAGTTTGAAGGAAGTTATACAATGCATCTGGAAAAGGATTTTTTATCGACAAATTTAAAAGTTGGCGGTGGGTACCAGCGGTATAATATGGCAATTCACAAATATAAGGTCCCGGCAGATATTAGCAAAGAGGATGTTGATTGTTATGTCGGAGGATTTGAATGCGGTGCAAAGGTAGGTCCGGTTGCCCTCTTTTATGACTGGGCCTGGGGCCAGAATTTAGGAGCATATGGGATTGAAATGGGTAATCCTCTTGTGTGGCGGGTACAGGATGATCCAATGTCAAGTATTGTTAATATCTTCTATCCGTTCCACGAGAAGGTTGTTGATAATCCGGGAAGTACCCCTGATGAATATGAAATGAAGAACGGAAAAGCTGTTGAGATGTGCTGGATACTGAATGTAACACCACTGGAATGGCTCTCTCTGGAGGGCGGATATGGGTATGTGCACGCTGAACACGAGTTAGAGGAGTATGATGAGTCGTGGCAGGACACCCGTGCATATTATGCGGGATTAAAGTTTAAAATAGCTGATATTCTTGAGATAGGTCCGGAATTCGGACAATTCTGGTACGGTAAGGAACGCGGCTACGGAAGGTTTACTTACTGGGGAACAGAACTTGCAGCTGAATTTTAAGATAGTAGACTTACCATACAAAACGATAAAAAAGTAATACATGATTTAGGATATAATACTATAAAGATAGGGCATAAAAAGGAGGAAGTAGAGTGATGAGAACGGTATTTTTTGGTATCCTTACTCTTGCTGGAATGGCGTTGCCTTTGAAAGCAGTTGAATTTGATATTTACGGAACAGTCTATCCTTCAATCTTCTGGTCAAAAACCGAGCGTTTTTATGATGATACGGTAGCTCTGGAAATAGATACTATTTTTACAACCAATGATACTACACTTGATACTACTTCCGTTGATATAGATAGTGACAGCATACCTCTCTATTATTGTACCTTGTGGCCGTACGCTAAAATGGGTTTTAAATTTAATGCAGATAAAATAGGTATATGTGTAGAGATAGGTTTAGGCCATTTGGGGGCCTATGAAAGTATGATAAACAGTGTTGGGGTTCCGGTACTGGTAGTAAGAGAGAATATGGTTATGCATCTGAGAAAATTCTATGCGGAGTGGTTTATTACTGATTGGATGACCTTGCTAATTGGCCAGAACGATGGACCGGCCTGTTTTTATACAAGTAATCAGGCGCTTCTTGGGGGCAACAGTTTCGCGAATACCGGAGCATTATGGACCGGCAGGAATGCGATGTTTCAGCTCTCATTCGGGACGAATCTTGCTTCCGGTGAGCTTGAATCGGGTTTTTTATGGGAAGCAAAGGCTGCGGCTATTAAGGTGGATTCTGTCGCCGTCTATGTGCAAGGTAAAGAGAGCACATTTTCCGAATCTAAATTTCCAAAGTTTGAAGGGAGTTTCGGGCTCCACTATGAGAATGATTTTTTTGCTACGGGATGTGAATTAGCCGGAGGATATCAACAGTACACATTAACCGCTCAACACAAAGATGTATTAAAGGATAAAGGTAACAAAGTACCGGTCAATTGCTATGTTCTAGGTGCCGATGCTAAAGTAAAGCTGGGACCGGTTATCGCTGCTTATAATTTTGCATGGGGACAGAATCTCGGCGCGTATGGTGTGTATATCGGCAATCCTTTTGTCTGGCGCGGTACCGGAAGATCGGATGTCGTTGATATTTTTTATCCCAAGCATGAGGTGGTATTGGATACCAATGGAATACCGACAGATGATTATGAGCTGCAAAATGGAAAAGCTATGGAAATGTGTGCAATATTAAATGTTAAGCCTTTGGACTGGTTATCTTTTGAAGGGGGCTATGGTTACATTCATGCAGAACATGGTTATGCGAAATATGATTCCTTATGGAATAATACCCATGCTTACTACGGTCATGTACAGTTTAAAATAGCTGAGATTCTCAGTGTTACTCCTGAGTTCGGCCAGTATCTCTATGGTCACAAAGCCGGTTATGGCAGGTTTACCTATTGGGGCTTTGAGTTGGCAGTAGATTTTTAATTTTTGTATACGTATAGGCTTTTAAAAAATTATACCTTTTAATAAAAACCCTTTCTGATTTAATAAAAAATTACATCATTGCAGTATAATGAATTTTTCAACACTATTTCTATTAGTGGTGCATATTCGTAAGTAGTAAATTCCATTGCTTATCGTCCTGCTGCTGAATGTCCTGATATATTCCCCTGCCATTTGAAAATCATTTACAATAGTTTTAACAAGTGTTCCTTTAGAATTATATATTGAAATAGTAATGCGTTCGTTAACAGGTAATACATATGTAATCCAGCCATTTCTTCCGCAAAAATTGAAATTACTGTTATAGGTAAATTGGGTATGATTTGAGATACCTAATTGGGGCTCAATCTGTATTTCTCCTGAATAGGGTAAAAAATTGTGGGCTTTAACAGCTATACCCAGCTTGCCTTCGGGATTGTCCGTTAAATAGGTCGTTAAAGCTTCTTCTGAAATTTCACATTTACCGTCCTCGCCGGTTATCTGGGAGCAGATAATATCACCCTGTGCGCCGTCAAGCAGGGCAACCGTTGTATAGGCCATTTTTGTTTCCCAGGTAAATGCCGTAGCGTTTGATTTTATTTTTCTTGGATGGTCTGCATCCAATTCTTCAGGTATTTCAGTCCATATTGAGAGGGCGGGATCACCCTCAGCACATACTTCATAACAGACATATTTGGCCTGGCCGAAATATTTGGGTTCATCTATCTGGGATTCGGGGATACAGACAAGATCCGCATTCACCTCTTTTGAATATCCGTTCATCATTTCCAGATAATGGATTTTCTGTCCGAAGATTGCATCATGAAAGTATCGTTGAAACCTGGGACTGGAGCCGTCAGAGCCATCAGGGCTTACGGTTCCGTCGTCACCCAACCCATAACGGCTGTTACTTATGAAAGCCACCGCACCATTTTGGATCCCGGTAGTCCATGCTTCTCCAATACAATCTGAGCTGATATAATTGCCGCCTGAAGTTCGGTTATCCCAGGCACCCTGATAGCAGCCGTGACAATAGGCAATCCAGAAATTGGCATTCGTACCGTCGTTGTCAAAATTCTGGTTGGTAACATCATTTGCCATTGTTTTCAGAGTATAGGTGTTATTAGAGTGGCCGCCATGGTTAATCCAGGTTATATTATTATTTTTCATCTTGTTTATGAATTGGGACTTATTCCAGGTACCGTCTGCATCAAATAAGGTGTCGTTCAACCAGGAGCTGCCAAACCCAAAAGTGGTAAAACCGTTTTTAGAGCATACCGAGTCCCGCAGGAGTTCCAGCTCGTATTTGGTGTAGCATTCCACCGGATGATCCGGTGGCCCCCAGGAATACTCACCCGCAACGAGGTTGTTTTTTACCTGATCTCTGACCGGTTGTTCCGAATATTTAATAGTTTTATTTATAATGTTGTTTAGCTCTGTTTCATTATCAACACAGAACCGGGCGGCATATACTTCCCAGCCGATATCTTCTGTACCGTATTCTCCGTAGTATTGATTACTGCCCTTCCAGTCACCGTCGAGACATGAGAAATACAGATCTGCACAAACATCCTTATCGTCGTAATAATCAGTGCCATAATCGTACATTGCTGCACGGAATCCGCGATGCGCTATATCATTGTCCACGCCATGATCATCATCCGCTCCGAGCAGGACAAAAACAATATTGTGATTCTCATATTGGTCATTTATATAATTTCTGACTTTATCAGGATCATCAGTTCCCGATACATTCGATTTGATATACTGTATTGTCTGGATGCGGGTTCTTAAACCTCTTCGTTTATTGAATGCAATAAATTGGTCAAAGGAATTTTTTAACGCATCTGTGGTAATTATCAGGTATTCATAACTGTCCGCACTTTTTTCTGTATAGGGTTCATTTTCCAGCAGCTCAGGATTGTCTGCATACAACTGAAGGAGACTTTTTGTGTAGGGAAACAGTTTACGAACAGGACTTCTTGTTGCTTCAGTAGTTACCGTAACCTTGATATCTTTATAGAACCGTATTTTTCCGGTAACCGGATTATACTGAACCGGATTAATTTTAGCTATAAAGATAGCATAGCCGTTTTTCTGCTGCGTGTAAAAATGGTTTGAGCGTTTCAGTACCGGATAAAATTGATCTTTATCACACAGAGATGATTTGCGTTTAAAATAGTCTTTGGGAGGGCCACCCGCTGAAATTCTCCCACCAGGCCTGAACAGAGCGACCCTATGAACACCTTCAAGGTATGTTGCTTCCCCGTAGGAAACACGGTATGAAACCGGCTTCTGTCCATAGGGAACAAGCAGCCTGACCGTTTTGATGGATACACACGGGGTGAAAGGGTCCTTTATGGGTCGACATCCTTTCATCCATACAATGCCGTTTTCTACAAAAGGTTTACTGAAATTATACTCATGTTCAAGTACTGCTGATAATACTATTACCGGGAATAAAATGACGGGTAAAAGCTTTTTATACATAATTCCTCACTTGGAAGATTTTTTTTAGTTTGTGATTTGTTCTGCTTGCGACAATAAAAATAACAGATAAGGTGAATATGCCATAATCTGATTTGCAGTAGTTCATTTCCCCTTTAACCTCCACAGATAAATATAGTCAAAACCGTAATGATAATCAAAATTATACTTAGTTCTGACAAGACTGCCCCCTGAATACTCCAAAGAGGGACTTTTACTGAAAAAGTTATTGTAAATTTAGGATCAACACCTTAAAAGTACTCTTCGGGTGCGCTCTTGTGTAATGACTATTTACTATACCAAGCAATAACAAAAAGCCTCCCTTAAAAAGAGAGGCTTTTTGTTTTATGGATGAAATCCAACGGTTACTTTGTTACCATACATTTCTCAATCAGATTACTATTGTTGCAGCTCATTTTTATATAATAAAGTCCGTTGCTTAACTGTTCTCTGCTGAGAGATATTGCATGGTCACCGGCATTTTGAAATTCATTTACCAGTGCCTTAATAAGAGCACCTTTCGAGTTATAAAGAGAAATAGTAATCATCCCGGCAGTTTTCAACGAGTACGCAATGGTACCGGTTCTTCCGTTGAGAAGATTCTTTTTAAGTGCCACAGTACTTTTATTTGCTATTTCGGTTCCTACAATATCTATTTCACCGGAATAGGGAAGGTAATTATGTGCCTTTACATTAATACCGAGTTTCCCACTGGGATTTGCCGTCAAGTAGTCGGTGAGAGCGGTACCGGAAATTTCACATTTGCCGTCATCGCCGGTAATTTGAGATACGAGAATTTCTCCCCGCGAATTGTCAAGCAGAGCAACTGTCGTATATGGTTTTTTAGTATCCCAGGTAAAGCTTGTAGCATCAGCCGCTATACTGGTGGGATGGTCGGCTGTAAGTTCCTTTGGTTCTTTCGTCCATAATGAGAGTGCCGGGTCACCCATCAGGCAGAATTCGTATGCGCACCATTTCATCTGCCCGAAGTATGGTGGCGCTTTGATGTTCGACTCGCAAATAAGGTCTTTGTTGACCTCTTTTGCATAGGCAAGCATCATTTCAACGTAGTGTATATTCTTGTCAAAAATAGCATCATGGAACCATCTTTCATAGCGGTGGTTTGAGCCATCGGTTCCATCGGCACTTGCAGTGCCGTCATCACCGACACCGTAACGCGTATTGCTGATAAAGCCAACAGCTCCATGTGAGATACCTACGGTAAATTGTTCAGCGATACAGTCCGAGCCATAGCTGCCGTCAACGCTTCTGTTGTCAAATGAGCCGGGATAACAACCCCAGGTTGTAGCAAGAAAGAAGTTGGCATTTATACCGTCATTTTTCAAATTATTGTCGGTAATATCGTTGGTATAACATTTCATGATATACCCGGTGTTGGAATGTCCGACATGATCTATCCAGGCAATTTTATCGGTATTTATTTTCTGAATTAAAGTATTCTTGGTCCAATTCATGTCTTTATCAAACAGTTCGGTCGTGTTCCATTCGCTGGCGGTAAATCCGGTGGTTGTGTAGTTATTCGCGGTGCATGTTCCATAATTCTGAACCATGCAGTCTTTTCCATAGCACTCGACTGGATGATCCGGAGGTCCCCATAAATACTCACCGGCATTCAGGTGATTGTTTACCTCTCCAGCTACCGGCTTTTCCGAATATGAAATTGTTTTATCAATCATTCTGCCAAGCTCGGTGGTATTATCCGCCGGAAAACGCGCTGCATATACTTCCCATCCGATATCCTCGGAGCCGTACTCGCCATAGTATTGATTGTTTCCTTTCCAGTCTCCATCAAGACATGAGTAATACAAATCACCGGCGACATCCTTATCGTCATAATAATCCTTGCCATAATCATAGATTTCCGAGCGGAGTCCGCGGTGCGGTACATCGTTACTGTTATTATTGTCGTCATCCGCACCAAGAAGTACAAAGATAATATCGTTATTTTCGTATTGTTCATTAATATATGTCCTGAGTTTCTCCGCATCATCCACACCGCTCGAATTGGATTTTATCCATTGCATAGTCTGCACTTTTGATTTCAATCCTCTTCGTGTATTAAATGCAATAAATTCGTCGAATGAATCTTTTAAATCGTCCGTAGTCACAATCAGGTACTGGTAGGCGTCTTCCCGTGGCGGGGTAAACGGTATACCCTCCAGTGCTTCGGGATTCTGCACCTGCAGCTTCAGAAGACTTTTTACCATCGGGGTGAACTTGACAACCGGAGCATTCCTCATCGCTTCCGTCTGTACCGTTACATTCATCTTCGGGAAATATCGTATTACTCCGGTTACAGGATTATACTGAACCGGTTTGATATTAGCAACAAACATCGGCATGCCATTCTTATATTGTGTGGTATAGAATTCGGATCTGACGTTGGCAGGATAGAATTCATTCTTATCGTACACCGATGAGCTTCGGGTATGATAATCTTTCGGGGGCTTAACTGAAAGTCTTCCTCCCTGCCGGTAGGGTTCCAGATAGTGCTTTCCGGGCAAGGTCACCGGTTCACCGTAAGAAACTGTGTATGATACAGCTTTGTGCCCCACCGGCAGAAGAAGGCAGATTCCTTTCTGCACTACAGACGGTGCAAACGGCTCCCGTATATAATTGCACCCCTGCATATGTATTCGTCCTTTATATACCTCCGGTGCAGGAAAAGAATACATTTTAGAAACTTCAGCAGAGAATAATAAAACAGGTACTAATAGAATTATTGGAAATTTTTTAAACATAATGCCTCCCAATTTTTAAGAATAATTAAGATAGTGATTATATTTCCATCCAATATAAAATTATACCTTAGATATGCCTTAATATTATTTCAAATATATCAATTTTACTTTGTTAAAACAAAGCTCTTTATTACAGTTTTATTGTCTACTCTCATTTTCATGTAGTAAACACCGTTGCTTAAATCTCTGTTTTGAAATATCACGGAATACTCTCCTATATTCTGGTGCGTATTAACAATCGTTTTTAGTAAGGCTCCTTTTGAGTTTAAAATCGTGATGTTTACGAACGCAGGAGTCGATATGCTATAATATATTCTGCTCATATTTTTGGACAAATAAATGCGGTTATTTATAACTACATCTGCATTGGTTGTAATACCGGTCTGGTTAATAAGTATTTCACCTGAATAGGGCAGGTAATTATGGGCTTTGACAACAATTCCCAGTTTCCCTCCCGGATTGTTTGAGACATAGTCTTTGAATGCGTCATCGGTAATCTCACACTTACCGTCTTCGCCGGTTATCTGTGAGCAGATAATATCTCCCCGTGCTCCGTCAAGCAGGGCAACCGTGGTATAGGCCTTTTTTGTGTCCCAGGAAAATTTTGTCGCAGTAGAAGCAATTTCTGCCGGATGATCGGCCTGTAGTTCCTGAGGATCGGCTGTCCAAATTGAGAGTGCAGGATCCCCAAGAGCACATAACTGATACGCACACCATTTCATTTGCCCGAAGTATGGCGGGGCCTTAATATCAGAATTGGGTATACATATAAGATCTGTATTTACCTCTTTCGAATAAGCATTCATCATCTCGAGGTAGTGAATTTTTTTACCGAAAACCGCATCGTGAAAATACCGAATGTATCTCTGGCTTGAGCCGTCAGTACCGTCGGCACTTGCAGTACCGTCATCACCCAAACCAACCCGTGTATTACTGATAAAAGCCACACACCCGGTTGAGATTGCCGCGGTAAATTGTTCCGCGATACAGTCAGTGGTGTAACTCCCGGCCATGGTTCTGTTGTCAAATGCTCCCGGATAACAACCGTAGGTGTAACCCAGGAAGAAATTTGCATTTGAACCGTCATTCGTAAAATTGGAGGTATTTACATCGCTATTATATAACTTAAAAATGTACGTGTTGTTTGAGTGTCCGACATGGTTAATCCAGGTGATTTTTTCACTTTTAACTTTGCTAATTAAAGTACTTTTCGACCAAGTGGTGTTTTTATCGTACAATTTACTGACACTCCAACTACTGGGGAACCCGTATGTCGTATAATTGTTTGCAGTACATTGTCCATCGAGTTGTTCCATACAATCACCACCCCAGCACTCAACCGGATGGTCGGGAGGGCCCCATGCATATTCACCGAGAAGCAAACTGTTTAATGCTTCTCCGGTGACTGGCTGCTCCGAATATTTTATCGTTTTATTAACAATGTTATTCAGTTCCGTTTTATCATCAACGGCGAAACGGGAAGCATACACTTCCCAGCCTATATCCTCAGACCCCGGTTCTCCATAATATTGATTACTGCCCTTCCAGTCACCGTCAAGACACGAAAAATACATGTCTGCAGCTATATCTTTGTCGTCGTTAAAATCCGTGCCATAATCATACATCTGAGCACGAAGCCCACGATGAGGAACATCGTTACTCTCATTATTATCATCATCTTCGCCGAGAAGAACAAATTTAATATTGTTATTTTCATACTCCTGAATAATATAATTCCTCACTCTATCAGCATCGTCTGTACCGTCAATGTTTGATTTTATATAATCAACAGTCTGAACCCGTGTTCTCAATCCCCTCCTCTTGTTGAACTCCATAAAAGTGTCATACGCGTCCTTAAGTGCATCTGTCGTGATTATCAGATAATCATAGTCAGTGCTGGAGGTCTTACTGTCGGGGAGTTTGTCCACCTCTGCCGGATTATCAACAAGACGTTTTAACTGGCTCCTGATAAAAGCATTGCATTTATAGACAGATACATTTCTTGCTTTTCTAGTATTAATACTTACTGAAATATGATTATAGTATCTTATTTTTCCAGTTACCGGGTTATACTGCACCGGATGAAGAAGTGCGATGAAAATACTATGGCCGTTTTTCCTCATGGTATAAAAATTTTGCGATTTCACCGAAGACGGGTAAAAAGCATCCCTGTCATAAAAGGATGAACTGCGTGTTAAATAGTCCTTTGGTGGTGCTGACCCTATTTTCCCACCGGGGCGAAAGGGAGCTAAATAGTGTTTTCCATCAAGATAAATTGGATTATCATAGACAACATCAAATGATTCAACTGCCTCACCATAGGGAATTAATACCCGTATGGGTTTAACCGGAACCAGTGGTGCGAATGCGTCCCGGGTAAAACGGCATCCCTCTATAATAGCCGCCCCTCTTGTTATAACAGGCTTTGAGAAACTGTATTCGCTTTCAAGTACCGATGCAAACAATATAGCAGGAATTATCAGAAATGGAAACAACCTTTTAATCATAAATACCTCCCATAAGAGGGTTATCTGATGTTGAATTCGGTAAATTACTCTATATAAATGAATCTATAACAATCTCACATAAAAATAAAAATTTTATTCGAGAATGGTTTATTAAATACGGCGTGGGAATAATATTGTCCTTAATAATGGCTGTATTTGTAAAAATTTATATGCCATTAATAATAATAATACAATTTTAGAATTTAAGCCAAAATGCATTTTCCGTAATATTGAACTAAAATTCTATGGGAAACGAAATATATCCTAAATTAAGTACGAAATACAGTTTATCCACCCCTGTTTATTAACTTATATACCCCTGAAATATTTATCAAAGAACTATATTTCCGGCAAGGTATCTGTCATCAGCCCCTAAACTACCGTATATTGCCCGTTTTTTTTTTTCGAAAAAGGCTCTTTTAACAGTATGCCTGGATACATTTTACAACCATAAATTATTTGGTTATACCAAATTTCTTTACTACACTGTAATTATCTACATCCATTTTTAAATAATAAATTCCGTTACTGATATCGCTTTGATTAAATGCCACAGAATGGTAACCGGTGCTCTGTTTTTTGTTCAACAGAGTTTTAATCAATGATCCTTTGGAATCGTATACAGTGAGAGTTACCATTCCATTTACCGGTAGACGGTAGCCGATTCTGCCGTAAGTTGCGTTGAGAGCAATCGTATTCTTCAGTTTTTCAACAATATTATCCGAGATACCCGAGATATCAATAGTTATTTCACCCTGGTAAGGCAGATAATTATGTGCTTTTACATTTATTTTCAGTTTGCCGCCGGGATTGGCATCAATGAAATTTACCAGTGCCTCATCGTCAATATTGCACTTGCCGTCTTCGCCGGTCAACTGCGCACAGATAATCGTATCTTCCCTGCCGTTACCGTCGAGAAGTGCGACCCAAGTATATGGATTTTTAGTGTCCCAGGTGAATGGTGCACTGCTCAATTCGGTCGGGTGATCAGCCTGCAGTTCCTGGGGTTCTTCAGTCCAGAACGAGAGAGCCGGATCCCCGAGTATTGTCCATTCATAACACATATATTTCATCTGGCCGAAATAGGGAGGATCTTTGATATCGCTGTTCGGTATACAGATAAGGTCTGCATTTATCTCTTTTGAATAGGCATTCATCATCTCCGCATAGTGCAGTTTTTTATTAAATATTGCATCATGGAAGTACCGCTGGTATCTGACGCTTGAACCGTCGGTGCCGTCGGCACTCGCGGTACCGTCGTCTCCCAGACCATATCTGGTACAGCTTAGGAATATTATTGCAGCATTAGGGATACCCACAACAAATTGTTCGGCAATACAGTCGGAGGTGTAATTCCCGTTCGGCGTTTTATTGTCAAAAGAGCCGTTATAACAGCCGGTGGTTGACGAAAAGAAAAAATTAGCATTGGTGCCGTCATTGGTAAAATTGCTTGTATTGACATCATTGACATACAATTTCATAATATAGGTATTATTTGAATGCCCCACATGGTTCAGCCAGTGTATTTTGTTGTTTTTTATTGCGTTTATCAGTGTGGTCTTTGACCATGTTTGGTCTTTATCGTATAATTCGGTAAAATCCCAACTGCTTGGAAGGCCTTCCGTGGTATAACCGTTTTTTGAGATGGAGCCTTTCAATAGCTCCATTTCATCTTTTCCCCAGCACTCGACCGGATGGTCGGGCGGACCCCATGCATATTCTCCTGCAAGTAACGCATTTTTTATTTCGCCGGCAACCGGTGATTCAGTGTATTTAATGGTTTTTTCCATGATATTGTTCAGTTCTGAAGAATTATCGGCAGGAAACCTCGAAGCATAAACCTCCCAACCGATATCCTCGGTGCCGTACTCGCCATAATACTGATTGTTGTCTTTCCAGTCACCGTCAAGGCAGGAAAAGTACAAATCTGCTGCAACATCCTTGTCGTCATAGTAATCCGAACCGTAATCATAAAATGACGCATGCATACCACGGTGTGGTACATCATCTGAGATGTGGTTATCATCATCACCACCGAGAAGGACATACACAATGTTGTGCTTTTCATATTCCTGAATTATGTAGTTTCGAACTTTATCCGCATCATCGTCACCGCTCATGCTTGATTGAATCTCCGACATTGGGGTGACTTTTGTTCGCATAGCTCTTCGCTTGTTGAATTCGATGAACGGGCCGTAATCATCCTTTATTTCTTCGGAGGCAATGATAAGATATTCATAATCACCGGGATTCCTTTTGCTGTCGGGAAGGACGTCGACTGCTTCCGGGTTGTCAACGAGATTTTTTAATTGACTCCTGATAAAGCTGTTGCATTTATATATCGGTAAGTTGCCGGAGGGAGCAGTCTTCACCGTAACGGAAACTTTTTCGTAGTATCGCACCTCGCCCGATACCGGATTATACTGAACTGGATTCATAACCGTGCCAAAGATGATATGCCCGTTTTTTCTGATTTTGAAAAAGTCACCGGAGCTGACCGCACGGGGATAAAATGCATCCCTGTCATACACCGATGAGGTTCGGGTTAAATAATCCCGCGGTGGCTCTTTTGACTTTCTGCCGCCCTGGGTAACGGGTTTGAGATAATAACTGCCGGATAGCATGATCGGTTCACCATACTCAACGGTAAATGAAACCGGTACCTCTCCTCTTGGAACAAGCAGCCGTACCGGCTTTACCGATAACAGAGGAGCATAAGCATCTTTGTTTAAACGACACCCCTCTATTATTGCAGCACCTCCTGCAATGACCGGTCTGGTGAAAAAATAATCCTTTTTAATTTCCGATGAAAACAGAAGACCGGGAATTACTAACAAAAGAAAAATTTTTTTTGACATAGATACCTCCACGTTAAATTTTTTCTATTTTTTCATCAGTATGAACTCTTGAAAACTGAAATTGCAAAGTACAATATACTATATGAACATATGATAGATAAATATAACAAAATTATTACTGTGTACCGAAAAATAATTCAGGAACTTGTTGTTTCGCCGAAAACTCTTCGTTATTATCGAGAAAAAAGAGAATACTTTGCTTAAATTTTATTGAATTACCGGATAAAATGAGCTATAGAGCGGATGAAAACTGTTGAGAGTTAGGTTTTATCCTCCTGTGCCATACACGAGTCCGCTCCACAGAATCATTTATCATCAATGACGCAAAAAATCCCAGTTGAGCAGCCTGAATGGAGTTTTTCAGCGCCCATGAGCGCTTTGCACATGCAAGAGCGGTTTTCCCTTCTTTTCGTTTGAGCGCAGCTATGCCGTGGTTCAGGACATTTTCCGCTGCGGATATAATCTCCGCAAGCGGAGTAATGTCGCACCCGCAGCGTGAACAGACCATGTCGCCGGTGTTTTCCTTTTTGCATGCGGGGCAGACAATTGTCATCAATCCTCCAGATAGAAGAGCATGTCTGAAATCGATTCGTTTATTTCGGTGAGTGTCTCCCAGTCTTTGTTGTCCAGAGCGGTTTGCGATTGTTCGAGAAGGTTCTGTATCTCCTTTGCATCGACCTCATCAAGCCTGTCAAGTATTTTTTCGGCACGTTGCCTGAGCTTCACTGCTTCGGTCGCATGCCTGTTTTGAGGGATTTCACGGATTTTGGAAGAACCGTGCTTACCGGTATTCGTGAAAGATTCTTCTTCCTTACTGTATACAACGGCGTCATGGACAGGAGAAGCGGCGGGGTCACTTTTGCGTCTTTTCTTCCCGGTACGCATGGTAACGGTTTTCGACAACCCGGTTTCTTTTTCTTCCGCGGTTACCGTGAGTATTCCGTTGCCGTCAAGATCGAGCTTGAGCACAATCGGGTTGCCCTGCGGCTTTTTCCCCAGGCCTTCAACGGTAAATTCGCCGATGAATGTATTATCCGTGGATACCGGTTCTTCACCTTCATATATTTTTACATCCACGGCTTCCTGATTGTCATGGACTGTATAAAAGACTTCAGATTTGCACACGGGGATAGGCGTGTTTCGTTTAATGACCGGGACATAGAGATCTGTGACGGGCATTCCGTCGCGCTCGCCGAGACTTTCCGTGCCGAATGAGTGGGGTGTGATATCCACCAGGATCGAATGCGGTGTGCCGCCGGCAATCACTTCGGCCTGTACCGCTGCGCCGAGTGCGACGATGGTATCCGGATCCACAATCTGCTCGGGGGTTTTGCCCAGTTCTTTTGATATCATTTCGGTAACCAGCGGGGTACGGGTTGAACCGCCGGCGAGAATTACCGTGTCGATTGCTCCCGGAAGGAAGCGGGCGTCGTTCAGCGCGGTGTGAATACAGGCGATCGTTTTCTCAACCAGCGGAGTTATCATTTCCTCATATTCATACCGGCTGATTTCGATATCGAGATGCAGATCGCCGTGGATATATTCTTCGCGAATCCGGGCGTATGGATTGCTGCTCAGAAAACATTTGGCCTTTTCCACGGCTGCAAGGAGCCGGTATTTTGATTCTGCGTCGCCGAGGAGATCGATGGAATGTTTTGAGGAGAATTCCTTCGCAACGCGCGTGAGAAGCAGATTGTCGAAATCATCACCGCCCAGGCGCGTATCACCATGGCTTGATTTGACTTCCACCACGCCGTTTTCGATAACAACGACGGATACGTCAAAGGTACCGCCGCCGAGATCATACACCAGGACATTCCGGTTTTCTTCATGGTCATAATTATACGCCAGGGTCGCGGCTGTGGGTTCGTTGATAATCCTGACGACTTCAAGGCCCGCAAGGGTGCCGGCGTTGAGGGTGGCTTTCCGCTGGTCATCGTTGAAATAGGCAGGCACGGTAATGACTGCCTTTTGAATCGGGAACGGTACCTGCGGCTGCGCCAGGGTTACCAGTTCACGCAGTATCATAGAAGAAGCTTCTTCCGGACTGAGACTGCGGTCGCCGAAAGGTATGGCAACATCGGTTCCCATCTTGCGTTTGACCGAGAGTATGGTGTTTTCCGGATACACGGCCATCTGATTCCTGGCGGCCTGTCCGATAAGAACAGTACCAGCGGCGTCGCGTGATATGCACGACGGCAACATTTTGGCATTGTTAACCGGCACTATTTTCGGGACAGAGTCAATAACCAGGGCAATTTCAGAGTTGGTAGTTCCGAGATCGATTCCGACAATGTGCTCCATTATTCAGTTCCTTTACTTGTAGCAACCTTGACCGCGGCGGTGGTCAGCACCGAGCCGTTGAAAAGGAAGCCTGGTGAAATTTCATCGACAACATGGTTTGGCGGCACTGCATCAGTCTCTTCAACCGCTACCGCGGACATGGTATGAGGATCAAACTGCTCGCCGACTGTTTTTATCCGATGTATTCCGGCCGCAGCAAGAAATTCCTCGAGATGCATACGCACCAGGGAAAACCCCTCTTCAACGGAACTCCAGGACGTCCGCCACCGCTTTCGGAAAGTAAAAAAAGAGGCCCGGGGCGGATGCCTGAGTTTATCGTGAAGCCGCTCAAATCGCTCGACAATAACGGTAAGCGGTCTGAAAATATTTTCTTTACAATGTTCGGCATTCTCCGCCTCAAGAGTTTCATTGTTTTGTATACTTTTCGTTATAAATAGTCGTATCTCCTCAAGAGTGGTATCCAGTTCCTTCAATGTGTCGTTATTCCGCGTAAACGCCTTTTTATACTCCGCGCGAAGTGCACACAGCTCACGGTAAAACGTATATATATCCGGAGATTCCTGTGCCGCTTCACCGCTAAAATCAGGCGGTTCTTCATCGGGAAATTCAGCAAGCCATTGCCTGCAGTTTCGCAGAATGACCTCTTTCCACTCCGTGCGGCTACTGTCCCTTTTTTTAAAGAAATGTGCTATGGCAGACGCTATATTTTTGAACATTGGCGTATAAATTCTTTCATATCACTGGCGGAAAACGGCTTTCTCCGGTGCGGCAGTCTGCTCTCCGCGGCGAGAACCTCACCGGGTGAACGGTATTCCGTTTTTGTATGCAATAAAATATATGCAGCGCGTGCTCTGCTGTTTTTTATGGCTTCATAAGCATTGTGAATATATTGAAACCTTTCGGAATCATGCTCCGGCGGATACCGTCGTACCAGAGAGAGGTATGCCTTTCGTATTTCTTCGTCGTCCGCTGTATCGGTAACTCCCAGTATTGAAAACGGATTCACCTGCACTCCTTTTACTCGAATAAATCTGTTTGAACTGTTTCGGCTGCCTTTTTTTGCTGTTTCTCTTTCGCTTTTACAAAGGGCGGCTTTGTACCGGTTGATTGCGACTGTCCGGTAAAGTAGTCCATAAGTTCTTCGTCTTCATAATCATCCTCATCGTTATCTTCGTAATACTCCAGGTCATCAAACTTTTTGTTATTGTTATCAAACCGCGGCACAGGGAAATTATATATGTTTTCAAGCTTTTTTAACATTTCCAGAGGACTTTTAACCAGAGAGATGAGCTCGTAATCCTGTTCTTTTTCAGCGTCGTTCAGAATATCGTCAAGCTTCTCTATCGTACTCCGGAATGATCCTGAATAGAGATCAGCGTCAAAATCGGAATATACAAACGCGAACCTGAAAAACGGGTTGTCCGGATATGCTGAAATCATTTTCTTCGACAGTTTCCGGATTAGATGAGTCGCGTCGGGAATGTTTTTTGCATTTTTCAAATAGAAAAGGAGCAATGCTCTGATTTCATCCGGCGCGGTTGTGATATTTTTTAACTTCAATATATACCTGTTCAATTTCTTTATTTCTGCTCTAAGAATGCCGGGCCCGTTTTCAAGAAGAAAAAAATAGTCAATCACCTTTTGCATGCACAGGGCCTTGTGTATGTCCGGCTTGCCTTTCAGGTGCCTTTTTATTCTCTTATGCATTTCTGCATGGTATGAGAGGCCATAGACATAAAAAACCAGCGAGGTGAAATAGTCGACCAGCAGAGGCGGGTGATTATTTTCGGTACTTTTCCTCAAAAGTTCATCCGCGGCCTGCGGATACCCCGCCAAATACTCGAAAGCGGCCCATCGTACATAGAGGAACGCATGCCCCCGGTTGAAATGATCCGAGCCGGGGTCGCCCAGCGCCAAAGCCTTGTCAAGGAACGGACGGTAAAGGGTACGGTTCTGTTTCGCGAATTTCTTTGAATAGTGAATATAGGCGATAATAAGGTATTCTTTAAGTATGCTGTCCAGGTGATCGAGACCGGCCGCCTTTTCAAGATATGAAATGCCTTTCTTGTAAGCTTTCCGGTCGATACAGCGGTTCCCGGCCTTGATAAGTGTGTGTTTGTTCTCCGGAAAGCGCTTGACCATCGTGTCAAGAAGACGGTTTGCTTTTGCGTCCTGTTGTGCCTGCTCGTACAGGTTGAGACGTGCCAGATATGGCTCAATACTGCCCGGAGCCAGTTTCTCCGCCTTGGTATAATACAGTTCAGCTTTTTCATACGCCGCAGTCCATCGTTTCTTTTTCCTCGGGTGGAAAAAGAAATCGGTATAATAGCGGTCCTCGATATTTCTCGTTTTTTCCAATTGCTTTCCGGTCTGGAGATACACAAGGCTGTGTAACGAATTATTTTCCCCGTACACGGCCCGATACGCATCATAGCACCTTTCCCATGCGTCGATTATTTCTTCCGGATACGCCATTTCACCGGAGATCGTGATTGCATCGAGGCGGGAGAGGAGGAAAAATTCAAACTTGTTTTCAGGACCGTGCCGCTCGATCTTTTGAAATATCCCCTCCTGGTAACGCTCGTATTTGTTTTCGCCGAATGCAAAGTGTACGGTGAAATAAAAATGCGCAAGGTCATTGAGAAAACCGGTTTCCGGAGGAGGGAAAGAGGGCAGTGTCCGGCAGAGATGCTTGTACGAGTCCTTTTCCCTGCCCGAGTGCCAGAGATATTCGGCCCGGGGAAGAATTTTTTTCATATCTTTGTGACCGTTAAGTACACAGAGCTGTTGTAAAAGAAGTGCGTTTTTATAGTTTTGCGCTATATACGCGTTATAACGGAGGTTGGAGAGAAAAACCCGGGCGGTTCCTTTGGCCCGCGACTCCCCGGCAACCCCTTCGAATGCACGGCATGCTTTGCCGTCGTCACCCGTATAGTATGCGCACATTCCCTTGACAAGCATTTTCCATGGAGCTGCCGGGGAGTGTATACCGACAGTCCGTATCGCGGAGAGTGCGGCGCCATACCGCTGCTCGCAGATAGATTCCAAAGCCTTCCGTATAGCCGAAATATCATTAAACAAAGGTTGATTATTCTTGTCTGCGCCGTTATTGTCGTTGAATGAGAGGACAAGACAGTCCGCCGCCAGAATCCGCTCATGCTCATCAAGAGTATCAACGGCAGTGCCGCTCAGTAACTGTTTGCAGAGTTGAGCGCCTTGCCGGAAATCTCCGGTAACCGTGGTAAACAGAATCCCTTCAATCAAAACGCCCTCATCCCCCGCCACACCTTTCAGACGACTGAGCTCCATTTGAGCCCTGCCGATATTTTTTTGCTTTATACACTGATGGAAAAGCTTTTTACGACACTCTATCATTAAAGAGAGATACTTTGCGCGGTCGTGATTGAGCAGTTTATTCAAACAGGAACAGGCGGCTTTGTAATCCTTTTTTTCAATACATGATTGGTACTGTTTTTCAAGAACAGGGAGCGGCTGAGCCGGAGGACCGTTTTTCAGATTGTGCTTCTTTTTTTTCTTTTTTTTCTTAGCCATGGGTTTGACTTACTGGTTTTGCCTTTTGTGATATGTCGGGCCGTCTTGATAAAACATAACTTTTTTTATTGTACATGGTCATAAACGTCGTCACGCTGTTCATCGACATCTCGATTATTCGATTTCCAAACTCCTGTTACGCATCACTGAGATTTCGTCTTGTTTGAGTAGTACAGTCTTCCTTTCACATGTCTTACTATCCATCAGGGTAATATCCCCGGTTTGAGTGTTAAAATATAATTTTCAGGGAGTTTTGTCAGGTTTTTTTTGGGGGGTGAATGAAAGATTGTTTTTGAATTGACGGAAAATTACTGAATGAATGGTAATTTGCAGACTGTTCTTAAAGTGAATGATTCGAAGGAATCTATCTTTATATTTGCCGACAGATACTTTGCGGTGTTAACGATAAACCCCTTTTTATAATAAAGGCCGGGAAACATTGGTCCCCCGGCTTTTATTATTACGGGAAAAACAGTCAATCAACGAAACCTCATCACCAGCAAAAACTAATGATAATATTTTTTTCATAACGTGTTGCCGCTTTGAAAACAGCATGCAAGATAGTATGTAAGTTTTTTTCATAAACAGGATGAGTAAAAAAAAGAAGCGTTTCTTTTTACATAGAAACGCTTCTTAAATTTTCTAACAAAACAGCAGCAGTTATTTTGTTACAACAAATTTATCGATAGCAGTATTATTGTTATAATCAATTCTGCAATAATATACTCCATTAGGGAAATTATTAGTAGTAAAAGTTGCAGAATGCTGTCCGGCATTTTTACACTCATTGATTACATTTTTAACTATTGAACCTTTTGCATTGTAAACGGCAATATTTACCAGGCTAGCCGCAGGCAATTCATACCGTATTTCTGCTTTTTTACCATAATAATTTATGCTGTTAACAAATGAATACTGACCTTTTGTGTCAATAGTGGTCGGATTGTACGGTAGATCACCTTCAAAAGGAAGGTAGTTTTGAGCTTTTATACGTATTTTAAAATCAACATCCGGATTCGCAGCAATATAATCTGCAAGCGCTTTGTTGTTCTGACTGTTGATTTCGAATTTACCGTCTTTATCAGCCTGTTGGGTATATACTATTTCTCCACTCTTTGCATCGACCAGCGCCATCCATGCGTAATTATACCCGGAATTCCATGTAAAATTCGGACCCGTAAGAGGAGTAGGATAACCAGGGTCGCTCATTTCTATAGGTGTATCAGTCCAAATTGAAAGAGCCGGATCTCCCAGGAGTACTGTTTCGTATATGCAGTAGACAATACAATAATAGTAAGGAGGAGTATTGAGATCCGTATTTAAGACAATATCTGCATTAGCTTCCTTACCTCGCGCATGTAATCTGCCCAAGTGATGCATCTTGTGTTCGGGATTGAAAAGACCGTCAATAAGATACCGAAACGGTCTGTGAGTACATCCGTCTGTACCGTCATTATCGCCCCAACCACTTTTAGTATTAGATATAGATGCGACTATACCTGTGGATAGTCTCTCAAACGCTTCCATGATACATTGACCTATAGTAAAACGTCCGGGAAGACAGGCTCCTGTTATTGCAACAAAATAATTGCCCTTGTCAGCGCTGTTTTGAGGATAATTTGCTTCCCTTACACCGGTAGAGGTTTCACACCATACATACGATTCATTCCCATGTCCATCATGAATAAGGAAAGCAGGTTTATGTGATTTGAGACCGCTTCTAATATCATAAACATCCCATTCATCTGCTGATTCTTCATACAGTCTTTCAATATTCCAATCATTTTCTGGAAATCCTATGGTTGTATACCCGTTAGCAGTGCAGGTGCCTACATGTTCTTCAACATTGTCCCCACCAGTACAGTTGACACCATTATTAATCCACAGCCAGTTACCTGCAAGGAATAAATTCTTTACTTCATCTGCAACAGGTGATTCGGAATACCCTATTGTTTTTTTAATCATATTTGCCAGGTGGGTGGCATTTGCTATAGAGAATCGGCCACTGTATACTTCAAAAGTCATGTCCTGACTGCCTGGGGCACCATAGTACGGATCACCGGCGTTTTTCCACTCACCGTCAAGTGTTTCATAATACATCTCTGATGGGATATCAGTTTCTTCATGAAGATTACTTGATTGGGTCTGATCATGGTCCCAGAACTTGCATCCGAACAACCTTGCAGCGATACCGGTAGAAGCGCTTGTTGCATGGTCCGCCCCCATCAATACGTAGGTAATATTATGATCTTCATACTCCTTTTTTATATAATTACGTAGTTTCTGTTGAATATCGCTCCCTGTACCGTTTGCAATATTTGTCATAGTTTCTATTTTTGTTTTCAGGCATCTTCGTTCATTGAATGCAATAAAGTCCTCCCATAAGTCTTTATAACTATCAATTGTGACAATAAGGTAGTCATAATCATCTGAATCCTCTTGTGTGTATGTAAGATCTGCAACAGCCTCCGGATTATCCACCATAGATGCTATTTCACTGGCTATTGCCGGAGTACAACGATAATGCACAGCCTCTCTTCTGGGCTCGGTCTGGACAGTTACTTTTATTTTTGGATAATACCTAAGCTGACCGGTCACTGGATTGTACTGTACTGGATTGATAGATGAATACAATACAGTATACCCATGTTTATATTGGTTGTTAAACCATTGCGTTCTTTTTTGTTCCGGAAAGAATTTATTTTCATTATACACCTCTGATCTGAGTTCATAGTAGCTTCTATCCGGCGGTGGGGCATCGAGCCTTGTACCTGGCCTGAAGGGCTTTAACTCAAAATAACCTTTTAGAAGTACAGGTGTGCCGTATTCAACTTTCACCGAAACCGCATCTTCTCCTTTAGGAAGAAGAAGCACAACAGGTTTTTCTGCAACACTCGGTGCAAACAACTGACACCGCACATGGCAGCCTTCAAGAAAAACAATACCGTTTCGTATCTGGGGTGTGTTGAAAGAGTATGTTTTGTTAATAGTTTTGCCAAAAGAGACACATACGAACACCAGCAGAACCACCATAAATCTTTTGTACATAATAAAACCTCCACTTCAGGTTTTTTAGTGAATAGTATATCTAAAAAAACAGGAGATGATGCATTTTAACAACACCCTCCTTTTATGCTGTTTAAAATACCTCTTCCTAATATGAATAGCAATATATTCCTTATAAATATAACAAAAATTTGCATATATATATGAATCTATTTAAAAAATTTTTTTTGTAGCTCCATAGATTATTCGAGAACTAAAGCATTTTCCAAGTTTTTTCGGTAAACACCGATTTTAGCAGCACGATGTAACATATGAAGTAATATATTTTAAATCGTGTATTGAATCGTGTAACCCACACTGCTGAATTTCCGCATAAGGCCCCACTATAAGCATTTTGCATCCGATTAAAATGTTATAATAAATGACGTTGATATGCTGCTTAATAAGAACATAAAGAATATCATAGATAACTGTTGATGTTCACATTTGAATAGCGAGGTGTAGCAACTCCCTTTAATAACAAGCGTTTTAACAAGTACTTATCGTTATAGTCATATACAGCCAAATGTATACTAAATAATTTTATGTGCTATATATAGTTATAAGCGACATAATATATAACACATAAATTATAATACATAAATGGTTGATAAATCTTTCCTTACCCATCCCAAACTCAATTGGCAACGACGGTACGAGGCTCGGCCTCTATAATTGAAGTATCGTTAACCTGGATTTTCATTCCATTCCACATTTTGGCGAGAAATCTGAACTTGAACACCATTGGGCCGGCGCCTGTAACAAAACAATGAAAAGTGTACCGACTCTTTTCGCACAGGACGCGAGATCCAGTTTAATGCTATATACCGCAGCCTACATTAAGCGCAGTGAAGCTGATTTTCAGGTTCATAAATTCCTCAGCTTCTTGAAAAAGGTATATCGTGGTGATTGGTATTTGATTCGAAATTTGCCGGCTATTCTGAATTGTTCAAACTGAATCGTAATAACATTAAATTAAATTTGTAACGCTCCATCGGCGTGGTAAAGAACTGATCAAAAGAGTCGGAGGGCTCAAATCCTGGAAGAGAAGTTGTATACCTCATCCTGAAATGAAATATCCCAACCCTCTTGTGCATGAATCAACTATTGAGCTGAAAAATTATGACGGTCCTGTATGTCAGATAATTGTAAAAGGCATCGGGCATGAAAGACCTGCGATGATAATTACAAACGATTTCTAAATGCCTCTTGAGTTACTTGTTGGTAATTATGCGAGACGCTGGCGTGTGGAAAATGGTATTTCCGAGGCGGTAATTTTTTTTTTTTCTGAATGCGCTTTCTTCGCCAATACCGGTTAAGATTCACTTTGATGTTTTAATAACTCAATGATCGCGAAAACATTATATTCGATTTATATTCGATGCTTGTATAACGATTGTGCGGATTTGAGGATTATGGTGCTTCGAATATTTATCACCATTTTATTCGTTGAAAAGGAACTCTCAGTATTGAGGCAAACCGTATAAAAGCTATCTTTCTAGGAAAAGCGCATAATCCGGTTTAAAGAAATGTTAAATGGGACAACCCGCCTGATATACATCCTGCATTAAATGATGGTAAAGTTACTTTTTCAGTTATGGAAATGTTATATTGAAATGAGGCTTAAAGGTTTGCAAAAATCGGTGTAGAATACACATGGACTAGCTTAATATAATTCTTTTGGTTTTTATACAATATCTATAAATGTATTTTATTTTTCTGATACTCAATATTCGACCTGAAATAATTTTTTTTGATAAATTATATATCTTACTTTCCGCGCTTTTAATCCATCATTTTTTCGAATTAACAATTACCTGAGAAATAATCATTCGGTTTTATTTTTACTAACCAGAGTACTTGTTTTTGAATTTCTGAGAGGTTATCTTCGACCGACTTAACTATTTCTTTACCATTCATAATATACTGTAAGCGTATGTCGT
>CAZIYW010000050.1:0-37289 GCA_964543525.1 uncultured Fibrobacterota bacterium
ACCGGGCTCTCTTCATACATGCTCTCATCGTACTCATCAATATCTCTTCCCCGCTCTTTTCTTTCCGGCCGAGCCGTTTTAAAACCAATGCCCATGGAAAGCACATGTTGTCTTTTTGGCAATTGTCCCGGATAGTAGCCCATCTCCTTGGTAAAAAAGACATAATCAAGCATAAATAAACCAAGCCTCAGACCCAGTCCGGCAGTGGGATACCCCTGATTACACCCAAGACGGAGAGCGACATATTTTAAATCCAGTTCGGCGCCGAGGTGTATCTTTTTTGCCGGGTGCTCGAATTTCTCGGTAACCGGCTCTATGCCGAACAGGTCTGAAAACTCAAAAGCAATAATAAGATTTTCAATATATTCGACATTCTCCAACTGCGGGAAATAATAGGCAACACCAATATCAAACTGCGGAGGTACAACTATTTTGCCGCCGATAACACCGAGAATATCCTTTATATCGTATGCCAGTCTGAAGCCTTTCAGATCGTGCATCATACCGATATCGAAACTTACGCCGTGTTTAACATTCGACATGTCGTTGATGATACCAAGAGAACTTAGCAGATTGCTTCCCATTTCATCGAAATAATTAAACGTCTCCGAATAGGTGGTTATTGTCTCCTCAAGGGGTGTACGTTGGAGATATTCCACCGATATTCCCATGTGGGTTCGTTCTGATTTAAGAGGTACCCCCACTGCCCATGTAAACACCAAATCACGTTCTCCCCGGAATCCCAGTTTAGGAATCAAATGGCCCGACTCGATACGGACGCCAACCGGTAAAACCGTATAAACACCAAATCCAAGGTTGTTGGTAGCAACAGTTATTTCAGGAATCCATTCAAAACCGACCCATTCACCGTCAAGATCATTTATAGTTTCAATGGTATTGGGCCCGATATTTGAAATATCACTCAGTGAATCGCCGTATTTATTCATGGCACGGAGAATGGTTATCAGCTTTCCATCGATAGAAAAGATAAGCGGTGAAATCGAAACTTCAATCTTATTCTTCAATAAACCCAAACCCGCCGGATTATGAAATATAGCGGTTCTATTTGTGGTCACGGCTACGGTCGTATTCCCCATTCCCATTGATCGCAGACCGTAATAATTAGGCCCTTTTACCGCACTGAAACCGATACCGGCACATACAAACATACTTATGACTGCTGCAATAGTTCTCTTTTTCATAACTCACCCCGCAGACCTAAACTCCGTAAGAGATTTATAAGTTCATCCCGTTTGGCAGCAGGCGGCAGCTGCTCCCCGACATCCTCATCTATCAATCCGTCTTTATCGTTATCAATTCCGTCATAATACTCTTCATCCAACCCGTAATCACCGTCGGAAAAATCGCCAAGATACCCTCCCGTGTAAATGGGCAATGAATCGGGAATGGATTTATTGTATAGGGTTGGATATATTGTGTCATGCAAAGACTTATAAAGCGGTTTTATCGGCACAGAACTCCAGTTACCGTCCTTTGGAATATCGATAAATTCATCGGTAGAAATACTGTCCCAGTACATGGGATCGAGACTCTCGGGATTTAATACCTGGGACGAATCGGTATCATAATAATCGCCGTCGTCATCCAGAGTATCTGCCGAGTTACGGGAATCCTCATCAACAAGGCCGTCCCCGTCATTATCCTCTCCATCGAGGATTTCCTCATCAACCCCCCAGTCGCCGGCTATGAATTCATAAGTATATCCACCTGTATATCTGTATCTGAAAAAATCTGGATCATTCGGATCTACCCACTCATACATCTCGGGATGAAGCGCTTTATGCAAAGAATCCCCGATATGGAGATGGCCGCTGTCCGCTGTATCGGACGGACCGTATACATCTATTTTTTCATCGTAATCCCAGTCGATCCAGATCATCCTCTCTCTTTTGGCGTTTTCGTTGGTATTATATTCATCTTCATCATTATCCACAAAATCGTCATAATAAAAATAAGGAAGCATCTTCTTGAAGTTCCCTATCATTTTCCCGAGAGGATTTACCATTGATGAATCCATATCGCCGTTCACCAAATCCATTGTAAAATTTTTATAGCTTGAATTAGCAGAATCCAGCGAAATAAGAATGAGATCAAGATTTTTTTTGATATCGTAAGGATTCTTTGAAATATTCTTAAGGCTGTCAAACTCCATATCGTCAAGATTGGTCATATCCTGGCAGAGTATCCGATAGGCATTCCTCTCATTCTTTTCCAAATCCCAGTCAAATACACCATTGTTATTTAAGTCAATAATACCGAGTACGCTTATAATGCTTATCTCCACGAGATAATCACTTTCATATTGTGCTCGTTTAATTTTATTGTCAAGACTTTTATCGCAGTTAATAATTTCAAGCCATTGTATACTCTGGGAAACCGCGTCATATATTCTCTTTCGCTCCAGAAACACCGAATCAATTGTAGTGTCGGCAGAAAATTCCTCCTCATATACTCTAATATTGAAATCCAAGGTTGTATCATTGGTGACATTATTTATTAACGTATCATACAGAACAATCCTGTATAGCTTGGTAGTAAAACGGGGAATAGGCTGTTTAATGCTGTCCTTATCACTCGGCAGCTTGTAAAGAAAAGGAATTTCATTCTTCTCAAGCTCGTCGCTTTCGGGTTTAATGTCATCCCAGACCTGCTCCAGATTCACCCGGTTTAACCGCAGGATACATTTCCCAAGATAAAAATATGCCTCCGATAATTTTGAGTCTGTCTCAATCGCTTTGGCAAAATCCTTTGCCGCGCCAATCCAGTCCTCCTCCCACATCTTCTTTTTTCCCTCGAGCACCCAGGCATCCCCCACCATATACCATTTATCCTGATCAACTTCCTGAGGAGAAAAAATATTGCATGAGAAAAATACTGCAACCATAACCAGTATTACCCGTTTTACCAATACTTTGTTCATAATATCATCCTCTTTACTAAAATGGCAATTCCTCTTTGACTACATTTTACGGTTGTTATCCCTTTACGTGGTTATTGAGTACAATAGACACTATTTTCCGTTTGTAGCTTTATAATTTCTATGTTCACAGGATACAACAACTCTTTTTAACCGGATACATTTATTATTTATTAGCCATTAGACTGTCAAAATCCACTTGTTGAGCTATGTAACTAAAATAATTATCGAATTAGATTTAAGTAAGGCACATTATAAAATATATTTAAATCAGTGATTCTTTTTATCTTCTGCTATTTTTGCAGAAATATTTATAAATATTTGCGATGTAATATTTGATGTAATATTTATGGAATAGGATTCTATGGCAGATACAACCGTCGTGATAACAAATGTTATAGCCGGAATACTTCTTTCACTTTTTTTCCTTCTGGTGCTCTATTTGACTGTCAGGATGCTTCTTTTTACTCCTCCTCAATATGGGAAAACGATTGAACATCCCGTCTCAGTTATAATTCCGTTCAGAAATGAAGAAAAAAACCTGCCTCGGGTACTTGAATCACTTGCGGCTCAGGAATACGAGGGAGTAGTTGAAATAATTCTGGTAAATGACCAGTCTTCCGACAACTATCTGTCAGCCGTTAATTCTTTTAAAGAAGAACATCCTGATTTTCCGGTAACGGTTATTAATTCCGAATATGATTCACAAACAGACCTGACCAGCAAACAACAGGCACTTGACAGAGGTGTTGCTCACGCTTCATATGACTGGATAGCATGTACCGATGCTGATATGCTTCTCTATCCTTATTGGCTCTCCTCATTGATAAAGCCCGTGGGAAACGGGATATCCCTCGTCTACGGCCACACTGTTATGCACAAAGATAAAAAAACACTTTTTAACCTTTTTCAATCCTATCAGTTGGAATTCCTTTTTGCCACTGCCTATGCGTTCTATACAGCCGGTTTACGCGGCTCCTGTATGGGGAACAATCTCCTGTTCTCGAAAAAAATGTACCAGGATATTGGAGGACAGAAGACTATCGGATATTCCATTGTCGAGGATCTTGATTTGCTGAAAACCGCTCTGAAAATGAATTTCCGTGCAGCACCGGTGATACCGTTCTTTCCCACTGCGGAGACACAACCCTGCTCTAGGCTTAACCAGTTATTTCATCAGGTACTGCGATGGCTGAAAGGAGGGCTTAAGCAACAATATGCTCTCCTTCCGGTACTTTTCCTTTTAGGATGTCAGAACATATTCCTGATACTGTCCCTGTGCGGTTTTTTCAATATACCGGTGCTATGTCTAAGTCTGATAAACATTCTAATGCTTGCATTATTCACCGGAATCGGCTTCAGGAAAATCGGCTCGAAACATTCTGTACTCTTTTTCCCTTTATATTATCTTTTGATGACAATACAGACCATAATAATGATTTTCCCTGTTATGGCGGTTTCACCCGTGTGGAAAAAAAGACAGATTTAAATAAAAACGGCTTGGTAAATGAAACCATTACTCTTACATTATTTTATTACCAATCGATGCAACGCACGCTGCCGGTTCTGTGCTATCTGGAAAGAGCAGCCGAAAAAAGATGTAAAAAGCGAGAATGTTTCGCAAAACCTATCTGACGCCCGAAAGGCGGGATGCAGATTTGTGGATTTTACCGGTGGTGAGCCTCTTCTCCACCCTGACCTGCCACTCTTTCTGAAAAAGGCAAAAGAGCATGGCCTTATTACTTCAGTTACCACCAATACAATCCTTTTTCCCGATCGTGTCCGAGAACTGGCGGGACTGATTGACCTGCTTCATTTCAGCATAGACGCTGATAATGCAGAGTTGAACGACGATCTTCATGGGACGATGACTTACAATACAGCGTTGAGGAGCATACCACTGGCGATTAATAATAACCTTTTTCCCGATCTGCTTTTTACGTATTCAGATACGAATATCGATCATTTCCTCGGCCTGTACCGGGTAGCCCGTGAGAACAAGATAATGATAATTCTAGATCCCCTATTCAATCCTGAAGGCAGGGACACTGTTTTGCCGGCTACGCACCGGAAAGCGCTTGAATACAGCAGGTTACCCGGAGTATATCTTAACAAAGCGCATTTAGCGCTGCGACAACAGGGAGGAAACAGCACGATAAAAACAATCTGTAAAGCAGTCAGCTCCGTTATTGTAGTGTTACCGGATAATACGCTGGCCCTGCCCTGTTTTCACCACTGCCGTGAAAAAATAGAGATAAAACCTTCGCTGACTAGTGTGCTGAGCCATCCGCTCCGTCTGGAGGCATTAAAAAATCAGGGACACTATTCTTTCTGTGAAGGGTGTCATATTAATTGCTACTTTGACCCTTCATATACCTTCCTGAGAAACGACCTGTTCATTAAGAGTATTACAACAAAAGGAAGATATGCATTCCAGAAATATTTCAGGTACAAACGTCCCTTTCATTTTATGTGGGGAGGAAAGAGATAAATAGGGAAACGCAACAGCGGGTTCTACTTTTTAGGTGCGGTCATTAACCGTGACTTTACGCTCGTAACAATCCCAGCCTGCCATGCCCGGTGACAAATCCCTGACAGCAATCCTTCCAATATGTTAAGTTTTAATTGGATAGTTAGCCGAAATACAGGCAGTAAAAAATAGCGTAAAGCTCTTTGAATAACCAAATTACCTTTTTATGTTGTTTTTTAATTAATAAATTTATTAGTTTATATATATAGGGAGAAGAGGTATTTATATACCAATTCAATATTAACACTTTTTCCATAATGTGTTACCTTATTTTGCTACAAGGCAGGTAGGATTATATTATATTAATGTTTATCCTGGAATTTTTTAAACTCCTCATAAGCCTTTTCAAGAGTGTGGGAATTAATCTATGAAACGAAGTCCTCACTTCAAGCAAAAAAATCACACAGTGATTTTATTCTGTGTATCGTTAGTCACATTGCTGCATTTCTGTTTTGCAGGAAACTCCTTTATTGTCCCATCGAAAAGCTATAATACTATCTCACGGGCTATTGCCAAGGCAAAGAGTGGCGACACCGTGTGGGTCAAGCCGGGGGAATACCGTGAGCACGTCAAGCTTTCTTCAGGAGTAGCGCTTATTTCACAAACACTGTTTAAAGCAATCATCGACGGCGCCGGGGGTGAGAGCGCTGTCACCATGGGTAACCGGAGCACCATTTCAGGTTTTGAGATAAAAAACGGACGAATCGGAATCTATTCGGAAGGTAAAGATAATATAATCAGAAGGTGTTTTATCCACGACAATCAGCAAAGCGGTATCATCTGTGTGGGACACCTCCCGAAAATACAGGATAATATTATTGTAGAGAATGGGGGCTCGGGTATTCAGGGTTGGGATGTCCGGTCTACCATTTCAACGATAAGCCATAACACAATCGCCTATAATGCCAACCATGGTCTGGCAATAGGAGGCAATTCGGAAATAATCGTTGAGAATAATATTATTTCTCATAACGAAAAACTGGGCTATAAAGTCGAACCGGGTGTAAAAATTAAACTCATTAGAAATAATATTTATCTGAATGCTGAACTGGTGACCGCCTTACCGGCGAATAATTTTTCCTTTGATCCCATGTTTATATCGGCAGCATCAATGAATTTTATGCTTGCAAAACAATCGAAATGTAGAAATATGGCCTCCGATAACGACAATATCGGAGCTCGTCTTGTTTACTAGTAAATATTGTGAGGGAGCTATGAGTAACTATAGTGAGCGTCTTTTTACTGCATGCAAATATGCATTGCTTTCCGGTCTCCTTTTTCCATTTCTCGTTGCAGCAGGAGCAATTGTAACGGTTCCATCAACCGGCATCACCACAATAACGGCTGCAATGGTAAAAGCTCGAGCCGGTGACACCGTCATTGTGGAAAACGGTACGTACAAGGAGCATGTATTCATCAAAGCTGGTGTCGTCCTTAAAGCAAGAAACATGCACAAAGCTATTCTTGACGGCAAGGGACGTGGAACAGTCGTAACAATGGGACCAAACAGCGGTATTGTCGGTTTTGTGGTAAAAAACGGTACCATTGGCATATTTACCAAAAATGCCGGCATCACCATTTCAAAATGTCTGATTATGAAAAATTGGCAGACCGGCATCATCACGGTTCGTCACCTTCCGCAGATTGAGGACAACCTTATTGTCTTCAACCGTGCATCGGGTATTCAGGGATGGGATGTCCGGTCCACTGTGGCAGCGGTAAATCATAACACCATTGCATTCAACGCCAATCACGGCATTGCAGTCGGAGGCTCTTCCAATATTATTGTAGAAAATAATGTGGTTGCGTATAACGAACGGTTTGCACTGAAACTCTCCACCGAATCTGAAAAATCAAAAATAACGAAAAATAATTTTTACCAGAATTTAAGACAGGTACAGAAAATTCCGTCAGGTAACTATAGTTTCGATCCTGCTTTTATTTCTCCAAGAGCAGGATTGAATTTCAGATCAGATCCAAAATTATGCTGTCAGATCAAGGCTTCAGATAATGAGAATCTTGGTGCTCGTTTAAATTACTAAGTCATTCGTTAACAATTTATACGAAGGAAGAAGTGTCATGCTGAAATTTCGCACTCGTTTGTCCAAAATAACCTCCATTTTTTCGTTCATACTCTTAACCGGTGTTACGGCGAGTCTTTTTGCAGACGGATTGCCGGGTGAATACTATGTTACGCAACGCTGGCGCGATCTCCTGGCCGGCCACTCACCCGCGACAAATCCCGCGTTCATGACCGAAGAAAATTATTTCTGTGTGAGAGGCGCAATCAGTCCAACATTACAGAATTCCTTCATTCTGATGGAATTCGGAGCCATTTTGCCAATCGGGCTTTATCAGTCGGTTGGTCTTACCTATCTGGGCCTCAGTACCCGTGACGATATCGAAGGAACAAAATGGGATGAAAAGACCAATTCCATTGTCCCGACAGGAGAAAAATTCAACGACAACCACAGTCTGATGATTGTCTCTTATGCAATAAATCCGTGGAACCGACTCAGTCTGGGAGCAAACATTAACATATTTCATGAAACAAATTTCGGTGATCCAAAGGTTGGCTTTACCTTCGATGCCGGATTAAGTTACCGGTTTCTCCGCCACTCCCTGCTTGGTGATCATGTTGCGGGAATCACTCTGCAAAACCTTATTTCACCCGATTTCAAATTTGAAAACCTGCAGACCTATTCGGTTAACCTGAAAATTTCCTGGCTCGCGAAAATATGGGAAAAGCGGATAGAAGCGGGTATTGACCTTGACATCAAAGACTTCATGAGTCAGACGGAAGACTTTGTAACGGAAACCATTGATTCCCTTAATAATAAAAAAACTATCGGCAGCAAAAGTATAGAATTCGACTTCAATGCCCGTATTGGTTTCTGGATTCTTCGTATGATTAATATCTATTTTCAGGCGGGTTCGGATTACTGGGGTATCGCTCCGGGACTGAATGTACCGACGGTCAATAACGGCCGTGATTTCCAGGTAGCCTATCAATATATGTCCATTATAGATGATGTTGACCTGACCTCTACACACACCGTGTATTTCCGCGGTGATTTCGGTAAGCACCGTGAAGAGATATACGCCCGAAGAATGGCACGCCTTGCCAGTGTGGGTCCGGCTGACCTCTATAACAGAGCGCGGACACTCTATTCGCAGGGGAAATACTGGGATGCTTTCTATATTTTCGGAAAGATACTCGTTGAATACCCGGATTTCTTCAAGAATGACTGGGTACAACTGCATATGGGCCTTTGCCAGGAACACCTTGACATGCGTGAATTTAGTGCCGAAAACTATAATGAAACTAAAAAAGCATATCCGCGAAGTGTGGTAATTCCATACGCGGACCTTGGTCTTATGCGTCTGCATTACCGCGACGGCAACAGCTCCGGCGTAGCCAATCAGTTCTCACGGTTGAACACCGCAACCGTTCCTGATTCATTAAAATATCACGCTTACTACTACATGGGGCTCCAGCATATAAAGGACGGTGCCTATCAGAAAGCCATTCAAATTCTCGATCTTATTCCCGAAGATCATCCGGAATACCCCTTTGCACAGCACTCACTGGGTGTTGCATGTGCTCTCAGTGATAATCTGAGTCGTTCCATTGAAGCGTGGGATAACGTTGCACAGCATCAACCTAGAAATAAGAAAGAGGAAGAGATTATAAACCGTACGTTTGTTTTCCTCGGCTATGTGTTTTATGAAGGACTTGGTGATCAGGAACGGGCTTTATCCAAGGCAGTGTCTGCTCTCCGTAAAGTGCCCGCCTCAAGCTATTACCATGAAGACGCCCTGCTTGGTCTTGCCTGGACCGCACTCAGAGCCAGCCAGTGGGCGGACTGTTTGAACGCCTGCGACCAGCTCATCTCGGTCAGCAAGAAACCGGTAATTCAGGCTGAAGCTTTGCTGCTGAAGGGTTATTGCTTCATGATGGATAAAAAATATGTTGAAGCGGCGAATTTCCTTCAGGATGCATCGAATAAAATTAACAAAACCATGGCGCCGTCGGAAAATGAAAAGAACGCCGCCCGACTCGAATACGACAACAACCGTGGTGTCTACTACGAAATTGCATCGAAGGCGAATGAGCTTGCATTAACAAGCCAGTCATCGTTTGTTCTTCAGCAGATTGACAGTCTTCATACACCGCAACAGGAATATCAGCAAAAGTTGAAAGATTTCTATGTATTTGAAGATGAATTCTCACGGCGTGCTTTCTTTGCCAGGAATATCGAAAATGTACGTAACGATGTTGAATATGCACTGGCGAAAGCTGAGAAGCTGGCCGGCACAAAAGCTATTGATAAGACTATTGAGAAAGCCGTTAAAGAGACTGAAAAAATCGACGATGAAATGGAAGAACTACAGAAGCAGCTACAAAAACTGGAACAAGAGGACGAATAATTCAGCATT
Source organism: uncultured Fibrobacterota bacterium (assembly GCA_964543525.1). Lineage (GTDB taxonomy): Bacteria > Fibrobacterota > Chitinivibrionia > Chitinivibrionales > JANQEN01 > CBDVBE01. The sequence goes on from CAZIYW010000050.1 coordinate 9,909, forward strand.
TATTCTGACGTAATTATGTTTGTTTTGATTAAAAAGCCTTGTTAAACAACAAGGCTTTTTTAACATACAGTATATTAAGATTGATTATTATTTATGATACCGGGATTACACTCACCTGCCGGTAAGCATTCTTTAAAAGGAGTTGTCATGAAGGAAAACAATCATAGTAAAAGTGTTATTTCAATATTCACCTTTATTCTCACATTGCAGATTATCAGTTTTGCCGGAGCATCCATTACCGTCCCTTCTCAGGGCATTAAATCAATCACCGCCGGTCTCGCCAAAGCAAAATCAGGGGACACGGTTTGGGTACTGCCGGGAACGTACAAAGAAGATATAACTATAATGTCGGGAGTGACTCTAATCTCACGGGAATTATTCAAAGCGGTTATTGACGGTAAATCCCGTGGTGATGTCGTTTCAATATCCCACAAATCCACTATCGTCGGGTTTGAAGTACGCAACGGCAATACCGGTATTCTTTCTCGGGGACCGGGGAATACCATCAGAAAATGTAAAATTTATAAAAACAGAGGCTCGGGTATCATCTGCATGGGAAGTCTGGCAAAGATAGAACACAATGTTATTGTATTTAATGAGGGCTCCGGTATTCAGGCACTGGATATAGCTTCGGGAACAACCACCATTAATCATAATACCATTGCTTATAACGGCAATAACGGCATCATGTTCAGTGGAACCATCGGTATCACTATCCAGAATAATATTATTGCCAATAACGCCGGTCAGGGTATTAAATCAGCGGTTGATGAGAAAAAAATAAAGGTGACGCATAATTGTTTTCATGCAAATCATCAATTCAATTTCACCCTTCCGGAAAATAATTTCTCCTTTGATCCCCGGTTTACCGCACCAAAACGGCGATCACTTGACTTTACTTTACAAAAGGATTCTGAAGCGATTAAGAAGGGGAACGATAATCAGGATCTCGGAGCGCTGTTTGGGAAATAACCTTTTACCGCTAGGGAAAATTCTTCAGTGATAAGCGTTTGGGAGTTTCTACATTCTTGCCTTGGCTGCCTGCGCTTCTTCAGAACCGGGACATTGCCCGATTAACTTAGTCCACACCAGGTTGCACGCCTTTTTCTGTCCCATCTTTTCATATATGAGCCCCAGCTTAAAAAGCGTGACACAGATCTTTATACCTTCAGGGTAATCCTTTATATACTGTTTATAACGCTTTGCGGCTTCATTATATTTTTTCCGTACATAGTAGCATTCGGCGACCCAGTAACGGGATTCTTCCGCCCGCGGGGATTCCGGAAATTTATCTATTAATTCCTGAAACCCGTTGAGAGATATTTCATATCGTCCGGCCGTAAAATCATTCCGCGCGATATCAAACAGATTCTCGATCTCCGCATTCTGCGTCGCCTGGACGAGTGAATCTTCACGTGCTTTTTCTTCCCACCGTTTTTTTATCTCAAGAGTTTTCTGGTCAATCCGGGAAAGGCGGGCCTGGCTTTCAGAAACATTACCGGCCAGGGCGGAGAGTCCGCGCTCAAATTCCGCAAAACGTACCTGTTGATCGGCCCTTATCAGTCGCAGCATTTCACTCTGCTGTTTCTGTTCCGTTATTATCTCCTTCTGCAAAGCAGTCAGCTCCATTTTCAAAGAATCTACCCGCGCCTGTACCGCTTTCAGTTCTGCGACCCGTAGCATGGTGATATTGGTGCATCCGGCCTGCAGTAAAAGAAATACGGCAGGACCGATAAATAAAAAAAGGCTTTTCACAAATGTCATTCCTTTCAAAAATCAAATTCCTGAGTTCACCGGCTTAATACCTTAAATTCGGCGCGTCTATTCTTTGCATGGCAGGCGTCATTTGAACAACCGGCTACCACGGGACGCTCTTTCCCCCATGAGGTAATTTCCATGCGAATCGCAGGAATACCGTAATTTTTCAGATAATCCTTTATCACCCGTGAACGATTTTCCCCAAGGCCCATATTATACTCCGACGAACCGCGTTCATCACAATGGCCCTCAATCAATACACGGAGGGAAGGATGCTCACGTAAAAAATTACCCGCTGCACCAAGTTTCTCAATTTCCGCCTGTTTAAGAGTATAACTGTCATAGTCAAAATAGATCGTTCGCAGATTTTCCTGTACCTTTCGCTGGAATTCAGCCTCAAGCTCCGCCTCATTAAAAGACACCTCATCGGACGTATCAATGGATTGGAGCGGTTCCGGTTCAGTAAACGTTGTATCCGGTTTGGGTTCCGGTTGCGGTTCCTGCAATGTGGTTACCTGTTTTTTACACCCGGTAAACGAAAGCAATAGGGCTACACAGAGTATGCCGGCTGAAAGTGTCCTGGTTTTCATAACCATAAATCCCCTCCATATTATTTTGACCAATCCGGCATCTTGGCGTTTCCGGATCGGGTGATTTGTTTAATCCCGGTTCCGTCGGGACGAATGCAATATATGTTGCTTTTCCCACCCCGTGTTGATACAAACGCAATATGTGATGCATCAGGTGACCAGGTGGGATACTCGTTATTTCCCGGTAATGCGGTAACTTGAGCAGGTTCGGTACCGTCCGGACTTACCGTCCAGATATCAAATTTCCCATTCTGTAAGGAACTGTAGGCTATTTTATCACCTCTGGGCGACCATGCCGGTGAATCCTGATAGGACCCGTTAAACGTAATGCGACGGGTATTAACCCCATCGGCATCCATTACATAGATCTGGGGCTGGCCAGTCCGATCTGAAGTAAAGGCAATGTGGTACCCGTTCGGTGACCAGCACGGTGAGGTATCAATGCTGCGATTGAAGGTAAGCCGCCGCTTATTCTTTCCGGTACGGTTGCAGGTATAAATATCCAGATTACCGGCACGGGACGATGCATAGACAATCTTATCATGTATAGTTGACGCAGCCGGTGAGGTCTCTATATATCTGCTGTAGACAAATATGGAAAACGAACCGGCAGAGATCGAGCCGGTATATAAGTCGGGTTTCCCGCGGAGAAAGGATGTCCAGACAATAGTATTGGAATCAATGAAAGCCGGGAAGACATTAACCTTGCCGCGGGAAGTCAATTTCCTCTGATTATAGCCGTCATAATCCATGATATAGAGATGTTTGGTATTTCCCTTATCTTTCACAAACAGGATTTCACTTTCAAAAGGCCCCCGCTCACCAAGCAGCATATCATATATCTTGTTTGTAAACCTATGCGCCATATCACGAAGAAATTTCAGCTGCCCACGGTATTTCTTCCCGAAAAGCAAATCCATGGCGGTTGCGTCATACAAATTACAATCCATTTCAATGTCATTCCCGGTTATGGTGTATTCACCATAAATAAAAATACCGATATTCTTCCCGGCAAATAAGGCACTGTCACTTTTCGGTGTACGAATCACGAAAAACCGGCCGCTGAAATCCAGATCATCGGCGATGATCTCCCAGGGCGGATTGGTGGTTATTCCTGCATTATTGAGAGAACGAAACTGTATAACGGCAATAGGAATACTGTCAAATCCACTTGCATAGGATCGCAAATCAATCTGTTCGGCATACAATGTCCCTGCGATAACAATACTGTACAAAAAAAGAATACGTATGTTAATCATTGCCTATTTACCTAACGCCGGTATTAATTCATATGATAATTCAAGTTTATTATCGCCGTATCCTGCCGGAATTTTACCAAAGGGTGCCGCCAGTTTTACCGCCCGTACCGCCAGATTATCCAGCACACTGTTTCCCGAGCTTTTTGCTATTGACACGTCAGATATCCTCCCATTCGCATAAATAGTAAATCGTAAAACAACCGCAATACTTTCATCATTCACCGGCGGCTTCCAGTTCCGCTCAACCTTCCTCTGAATATTCCTGATGTACCAAGGATAGGGAAATTTTTTTCCCACCGATATCTGTGACACCGGCTGCGGCAATCCTCCCAGCAGTTCCTCCAGTTCACTCAGATCTTCAGGCTTTTCCTTTTTAACCGGTCTGGTCTCCTGTTTCTTCCTGGGTACCGGCTTTTTGGGAGCAGTCTTTTTCTTCGGTTGCGTAATAACTTTCTCAGGTACCGGCGCCGCCTTCTGCGGTACCTGGACAAGCTGGAACGTCCTGGGCCGCTCGAATATTTTCGGCTTCCATACAAACCTCGACAGCACCGGGACTACAAAAAATATGAGTATATGAAATATAAGTGAATACAGTATTACCGGAGCAAATGATGTTTCCTTGGCTGCATACTCACCGGTATAAGCAGACCATGCCATGCCCCTACCCCTTTTCATCAATCGGTACCGTAAGGAATCCAAGCTTGACAACACCGGCATTCTGTATATCCGATATCACCCGTATAACAAGTCCGTAGGGCACCCGTTTATCAGCATTGATAAATACCGGGACATCAGTTCTTCCTGCAAATACCTCTCTGAATTTTTTTTTAAACTGTAATAATGAAATACGTTCCTGATCAATAAATATTTCATTCCGCCCGTTTATCGACACCTGTATTGATTCGTTGACCTCGACATTCTCGGATTCAGTCTCCGGCAAATCAACCTGCACCCCCTGGGTCATTAACGGAGCCGTTATCATAAATATAATCAGCAGAGCAAAGGTAACATCAACCAGATTGGTGATATTGAGTTCACTGATTATCCGATGCTTACGTTTCTTCTTTTGTTTCATTGTTACCGTAAGGGTGAATCACCATATAAAAGATTAAATAACTCTCGTTTCAGTCGCAGCATCAACTGATCGCCGAATTCATCCATTTCATCCTCGATTCGTTCTGCACGATGGACAAAGATGTTATAGAAAAATGCCGCGGGAATTGCCACAGCAAGGCCTACGATTGTGGTTATAAGCGCTTCCGCGATACCCGGTGCAACGACCGGCAGGCTTGCAGAGCCCTGATTGCCGATTTCAAAAAATGAATTCATGATACCCCACACCGTTCCCAGAAGACCGAGAAAGGGGGCGATACTGCTTATGATTGCCAGAAGAAAAACGCCCTGGTCAAGCCTGGATGAGAGATGGGCGGCGGTAGCACGTATCCTTTCGGAGGCCATGTAAAACTGGTTCTGCAGATAAAAGGACCAATCCTTGACCGCGCTATGTGCCTGTGCGTCGGAAATTATTCTCTTATATTCAGTTAAACTCACTTTCCCCAGTTTCCCCAGGGGACAGGCATGCAATGTGGTATCCGTCTTCTCAAGCTGCTTAAAACTCTTCAATCCCTCAAAAAGAGCACGAAAGCGTTTATTTAAAGATGATATCCGACGTAAATAAAACAATCTATTAAAAACGACCGCCCAACTGATAAGAGAAAACAGGCCAAGCAGTATAAGGATAATTCTCGCTACCCAGCCGGAGCGAAGCATCATTGCTATAACAGGTATATTCATTCACTACATCCTTCAAAGGTATCAATTGGATTTGGAAGTACCGTATTTGATAAAGAGGATTATCATAACTCATAACTAATATAAAATACAATGGTAAATTTGATATATGAAGTTACTTTATTAGCATAATACACTTTTTCACAGGTACCGGTTTTCCATCATGTTTTATTTAAGGATCTCTGTAATCCACAATTTCATTTCTTGCAGAGCCCGTTCACACATGAGTAATCTTTTTTCCTTTTTTTTCGGTTTTCTTTTTTCCGATAACGGCAACGGCTCGAACAAGCCGAAATTGCAATTACTTGGAGTAAACTTTTTTTCAGCGGATTGTGTTATATGCTTCAGTAGTGCGCCACAGGCAGTAGTCGGCGGCGGAGGCAGTACCACCTTTTTTGTCAAGCGCAACCAACAAAACAGCGCAACGAGATGACCGGTAGCGATACTTTCGGTATAGCCTTCATTACCGCATAACTGTCCGGCAAGGAACAGAGACCGTTTCTTTCTAAAGGAGAAATCCGTCTCAAGCAGTGCGGGTGATTGCAGATAGGTATTTCGATGAATACTGCCGAACCGGAGGAATTCGGCATGCTCCAGCCCGGGTATTAATCTTAACACCCTCTTCTGTTCTCCTACTGTCATTCGTGTCTGGAAGCCGACCATATTGAGGCTTTCTCCGGCGGCATTCTCCTTTCTTAATTGACACACAGCAAACGGTCTTTCCCCCGTATGTGGATTGATAAGCCCGACCGGACGCATGGCACCGAACGGTAATGCAGTATAGCCGCGCTGCGCGATGACCTCTATGGGCAGACAGGCTTCAAAGAAATGTTCCTGTTCAAAATCATGCCTTTTCACTTTATCGGCGGCAATCACCGCGTCATAAAACACCCGATACTCTTCTTCCGTAAAGGGACAATTACAGTAATCGTCGCTTCCTTTTCCATACCGGGATGCATAGAATGCTTTATTTTCGTTTACCGAATCGGCGGAAATGATTGGCGCTATCGCATCATAAAAATGGAGTGAATCAACGGAAAATGTCTTCTGCAGCCATTCCGTTAACGACTCTGATACAAGTGGCCCTGCCGTAAGTATACAGTACTGAAAATCTTCAGGCGGCCGGGTACATTCACGACGCTGCAGAGTAATCAAAGGATGACTGGAAATTTGTTCATGAATTTCGCGGGAGAATTTTTCCCGGTCAACCGCCAACGCAGTTCCGGCGGGTACACGATATTTTCGAGCTGCCGTCAGAAGCGGGCTGCCGAGCATGGCCAGTTCTGCTTTAAGAATTCCCGGTGCAGTGGGTAATTCGTCGGATTTCAGAGAATTGGAACATACGAGTTCGGCGGGCTTATCGGTTTTATGGGCCGGTGTCATCCTTCCCGGCCGCATCTCAAACACTGTAACGGGAATACCTTTTCGTGCCAGTACGAGTGCCGCTTCACTACCGGCAAGGCCCGCGCCGACAATTGCAACAGAAGAGGTACTACTTCGCATCAGTGGCTTCTACTTTTTCCTCTCCCGTCTCAACAGAGTATTCAGCTTTACACTTGATACATCGCTTGAATACCCCTTTGCGTTTTGTCTCTTTATGCACCAGAATCGGGAAACCGCATTTCGTGCACTTTTCATTGAGCGGTCTGTCCCATGTCGCAAAGGTACATGACGGATAGGAACTGCAGCCGAAAAAGAGCTTGCCACGTTTGGTACTGCGCTCAATCAACTGACCGTTGCACTTTTCATTCGGGCAGGGTACTCCGGTAGAAAGAGAACGGGTACTTTTACATTCCGGATACCGTGAACAGCCGAGAAAACGATTATTTTTTATATTTAGAACAACCATGGGCGCACCGCACTTATCGCAGATTTCATCCGTCTCTTCCGCTTTCGCTTTCTGCAACGGTTCCGTATATTTACAGGCTGGAAATCCCTGACAGGCAAGAAATTTACCGTTACGGCTCCACTTTATAACCAGGGGAAATTTATTGCATTCGGGACAGGTGCGGTCAGTAACCTTCTGATTCTGCTCACGAAGTTCCTTGATATCTTTCTCAACTTCCTTCAACCGTTCACCAAAAGGCCCGTAAAATTTTCTCAACACCTCTATCCACTCAGCGTCACCCTCCTCAATCTTATCAAGATTCATCTCCATACCCGCAGTAAAGTTAACGTCAAAAATATCCGAGAACTCCTTGGTTAAAATATCCCTGACCATAAAACCAACCTCAGTCGGAATAAATCGGCGCGCATCGACTTCTACATATTTACGACGCTTGAGGGTATCAATAATCTGCGCATAGGTGCTCGGCCGTCCAATACCCTTATCCTCCAGCTCCCGTACCAGTGACGCCTCGGTATACCGCGGGGGCGGCTGCGTAAAGTGCTGCCTGTCAATAAGCTCTTTACAGGTAACTTCAGTATGTACTGCAATATCGGGCAGGCGTTCATTACTCCCTTCATTCTCACCATTCTTCTCTTCCCTGGCTTCATCATACATGGCAAGAAATCCATCAAATTTCATAACCAGACCAGTGGCTCTGAAAACACAATTGTCCACAGAGATATCGATTCGGGTCGAGTCAAAAACAGCGTTACTCATCTGCGATGCAAGGAATCGCTTCCAGATAAGATCGTAAAGTCGGTACTGATCGCGGGAAAGATACTTTTTGATACTTTTCGGATTGAAATCAAGAGATACCTGTGAAGGTCTGATAGCTTCATGCGCGTCTTGAGCATTCTTTGTTTTTCCATATACCCGCGGTCCGTCCGGAAGATATTTGGCATCATATACCTGAGTAATTATATCCCGTGCCCCTGCGAGAGCTTCATCAGCGACACGCATTGAATCCGTACGCATATAGGTTATTAATCCGAAGGTTCCCAACTCACCGAGTTCCAATCCCTCATATAACTGCTGAGCAATCATCATTGTTTTCGCCGCAGAAAAACTCAGTTTTCTCGCCGCCTCCTGCTGCAGAGTGCTGGTAATGAACGGTGCAAACGGCTTCTTGGTTTTCTCAGTACGAACATCTTCCGTTACAACAAAGGTCTTTCCCTGAACCCGTTCGATAACAGCCTTGGCATCAGCTTCGTTGGAAAGGACCGGTTTCTCACCATTGATGGAAATCAGTTTTGCACCAAATAATGCGTCTTCATACGCAATCTGTGCAACAATAGACCAGTATTCTTCCTGCTGAAAGGCATTAATCTCGTCTTCACGACTGCAGATAATGCGCAATGCCACCGACTGCACGCGACCGGCACTGAGGCCGCGGAAAACGGTGCGCCATAAAATAGGCGACACCTGGTAACCGACAATCCTGTCAAGAATTCTTCTCGCCTGCTGCGCATTTACCTTGTTCATATCAATTTCATGAGCATGTTCAAAAGCATCCAGAACCGCTTTTTTGGTAATTTCATTAAACTGAACCCGCTTAACATTGGAATTCGCCTTGGCAATTGTCTGAGCGACATGCCACGCAATCGCTTCTCCTTCGCGGTCAGGGTCGGGAGCAAGATAGACAGTCTCTACCTTCTTCGCATCTTCCTTCAAGGCTTTAACAATCCGTCTTTTCCCTTTTGATGTTGTGTACTTGGGCTTGAAATTGTGCTCTATGTCGACCCCGAGTTCTTTTTCCGGAAGATCAATAATATGCCCCATTGTGGCTTTAACTGCAAAATCTTTTCCTAAATAGCGCGATATTGTCCGACATTTTGCGGGTGACTCAACTACAACCAGATTTTTTGCCATGTCTCCAAAATTCCTTTCGATACTTCTTATAAGAGGTTTTTTTCACGATTAAAGCATAATATTATTGTACAAACATGATATTTTCAAGGTAAAAATATTCTAATGTATTATTTCTATAAATAACAAGCCTTAGAAAATGATAAATTGCACACATAAATGCAAAGTTTATACCGCTAATTATTTTTCTCTTAAAACGGCTAATATATATAATTGTAATAAAGTGATGGGTAATATGATTTAAAACTTTCCCAATGCTGGTACTTATATTCAATCAAACGGGTTGTATAACCTGTTTAAAACTATATATTTTTTGAGCTCGTTAACGCGGTAATTTTAACTTACAGGAGCAGGTATGATCGGATGTCATTTTGGAAGGATATTTCAGGTAACCGTTGCAGGGGGCTCATACCAGGATGGACTCAGCTCGGTAATTCAGGGTGTACCACCAAATATGCTTCTTACCGAGCAGGAAATTTACGGTGATCTGTTATTACGGAAGCCTGGTGCCGATGAGTTATCTTCGCCGCGGAAGGAACCAGACCTTCCAATTATCTATACAGGATTAAACGCTGCCGATACCATAGAAAACGGCGGTAACTATAACCATACCAACGGTACTCCTCTTACTATTTTAATACCGAATCTCGACAGGCATTTTATCCATATCAAACAGTATCAGGACACCAATCGGACACCTCGTCCGGGCCATGCATCCTATGCCTCGTTTATCAAATACGGCCCCGCAGATGATGCCATCGGCGCCGGGATATTCAGTGGACGATATACCTCAACAATCGTTGCCGCCGGATACGTTGCGAAGAAGGTGTTACGAAAGCTCGGCATCGAGGTTTTTTCATATATCAAAGAGCTGGCAGGGGTATCCTGTCCGGCAATTGAGGCCCGGAAAGCCCTGACGTATACGTCAGCCTATAAACAGATGCGTATGGATCACGACCCCTTCTATCAGGAAATTTATGTCAAAAAACGTGTGACGCCTGAAATGCGTTTTCTGGAAAAGATGGCCGTCTTTGCACAGATAGAGAAAGAAATTGACGACATCCGGGCGAAAGCACCTGCATTTAATCCGGATGCAATCAGGGACAAATACGGTGTGCACCATATAGTAAACTGTCCCGACTATCTGGTCAGCAATGAGATGGTTGCCGCCTGTAACCGTATATCCGCCACTGGTGATTCTGCGGGTGGTATAGTTGAAGTGGTTGTTTCCGGTGTACCGGCTGGTCTGGGTGAACCGGTGTTCGAAAAACTGGACGCGGCGCTGGGCAGAATGCTCGGTATCGGTGCGGTGAAAGGGATAGAAATAGGCGCGGGATTTAGGGTTAAAGATATGACCGGGTATGAATGCAACGACCAGATGCACTCGAAAGACGGCGTGGTAATATTCGATTCAAATAATGCCGGTGGTATTACCGGCGGTTTGAGTACCGGCCAGGATATTATTGCACGTCTTGCGGTAAAACCGACCCCAACTATTGACAAAGCACAGCATACTATCGACAAATATACAAAGGAGAACAAGGAACTTGCCGCCATTACCAGACGGGACCCAACTATTGTCGCCCGCATCTGGCCCGTGGCCGAGAATTATACCGCCATGGTAATACTTGACAACTTAATTACTCACTTTGGCTATCAGCACTTAAAAGAATCTTTTAAATAGAGTATCGTTTCATACACATTATTCGGCGAAAAATGAAGCTGCATTAACCGTGAAAAAGCTAAGTGACAAAGACATTTACATTCATCTCGGCCTTCCTAAAACAGGATCAACATATCTGCAAAGAGAGGTTTTTCCGAGGTTCGACGGGATTCACTACATAAAAAAGAGGCATTTTTATAACCACACAGGAATTATCTCTGCTTCGAATGCACAAAAATACCTTCTTTCCCACGAATGTATAATCAAAGCGAATACTATCGGTCTGATTAGGGACAACAGAAGGATTGCTGCGCTGGCCGAAAATTATCCCGAGGCGAAAATCATCCTTTTTTTCAGGCGCCACGACAGTTGGATCAAATCACGGTACTATTACTATATCAGAAAAAACGGCTATCGGACCTTTGATGAGTTTCTTGATATCAATAACGACAACGGCCTGCTTAAACTGGAGAAACTGGAATTTAAAAGAGATATTGCACTTGTGGAGGATTTTTTTACCCATAAACCATGTATTCTCTTTCATGAAGAATTGATTAAAAACCCTCAGAAAGTTATTACTTATCTCGCTCAAATTATGGGAGTTACCTTTAACAATAAACGCATACCATCAAATCCGGTTAATGTGGCCTTCAACCCAAAACAACTAAAAATAATACGTCGCTTCAATTCCCTTTTCAGATACCGCCCGAGTAAAAACCGTTATAAACCTATCCGCAGTATTCACAGAAATATGCGTAAACTGGCTATACATACGATCGGATTACTATCCCTTGGTATCCCGGATTTTCTCTTCACGGATAACACACCGTTAATACCCGATGAAAAGCTGGAGCAGCTCAGGAAGCAATTTGATAATGACTGGCACTTCTGTTTAAATTACGCTCAGAAACAACGTGAACTGTTTTTTTAAAATGTCCAATTAATACCCAATTTTATATACTTCAATGACTATTGAGTGTAAACATATTATTTTTAAGTAGTTATAACATACATAGGTAGCAGCTGTCCGAAAACCGGGTAAAACCGCCATTAATACTTCTCCCCCGCTTTGTGGGGTTAAAATGACAATTCAAAGACTTTTCGGACAGATACTATTATCAATAAATGGAACATTTATGGCCCCAGCCGTGTCCAATGAGTAAAACAAAAGAGCAGACAGATTATTCAAATAACGACGAAGATATCTCTTTTATAACACAGTTTCTTAAAGGGGATAACGCTGGTTTTAATGGACTTGTGGTAAAGTATCAGGACCAGATTATGAATCTCTGCGTTCGGGTTCTAGGCAATTACACTGATGGGCAGGATGCTGCTCAGGAAACTTTTGTGAAAGTGTATAAAAATTTACATACATTTAAAGGTGAAGCGCTCTTCTCCACATGGCTATACCGGATTGCCGTGAATACGTGTCGCAATAAGCAGCGTTCATGGTGGAGCCGGTTTTCACGGAGTGCAGTAAAACTTGACGCACCAATTAGAAACGAAGAGAATGACCGCATCCGGGAGGTAAGTGACACCAGTCTTTCACCTGAGAAAGATCTTAAACGGCACAGGATTGCAGAGGCGGTTAAAAAGGCCCTTGCAACACTACCGAAAAAGCACCGGGAACTGATAGTATTAAGAGATATTCAGGGGCGTAGCTATGAAGAGATAGAGCAGATTCTCAATATCTCGCTTGGTACGGTTAAATCACGATTGGTACGGGCACGCTCAGCAATGCAGGAGAGATTACGAGGGAAAATCAATGGACTCTACTAAAATACATGAAATGCTTCCCGATTTTGTTCGTGGTCTTCTGAATGAAGAGGACTCCCATACCGTACAGGAGGGTTTAAAGCAATCCGCCACCCTTAGGAAGGAATATGAGGAGTTGCGATCCTATTACCGCGCCCTTGAAACCCTTGAGCAGGTCAATGCTTCGTCATCATTTTTATCAACGGTTCATACCAGGATAGCCGCTCCCCTGACCCTGGGTACCCTTATAAAAAAAATATTCACCCCGTTGCAGATAAAGCTACCCCTTGAGCTGGCAGGTCTGGCAGTTACTGTGGCAATAGTGGTACTGATATACAACCCGTTCAGTTCAAGAAAAATTGCTCCGGTAGTATTTGATGAATCCGCTATTCAGGCAAAGAGGGTTCCGGTAGAGATCCAGCATATCGAAGAAGCGGCTCCGGAAAAGGATATTCAACCTTCCGTGAAAGAAAAGGAGCGGGTTTCTGAGCAAAAAGAGATAAAACGGAAAGATATAAAAAAGAGAGCAGCACCGGCAGTCAGAACCCATAAACGGCCTGAAAAGCCTTCACAGGTACACGCTGCCCAACCCGAAAAGGTAGCATCCGGAAAATCAGTGGGCCTGATGAAAAGTCTACCCGCGACTGGAGAACCGGAAGAAAAAGCTGCGAAGAGTGCCGCTATTGAAACTGTCAACGAAACAACGGAAGAAATGGAACCGCTGGCTCTGGCAAAACCGGCACCGTCACCTGCTCCAAAAGCCGGAACCATGGTAATTGATGACGATGAAATATATGCGACAAAAATACTTAAACGATCCGATTCTATACTCATGGAAGCAAAGACGCCGAAACCTGCGGTTGACGATGTGGGACTGCTCGCCCTGTCAATATCAGCGGAGCAAAGTAGAGAAATCTATAAAAAGGAAGAAGAAACTCTGAAAGTAAATGCATTACGGGCGCAACAGCAAATGTCTCTGGATAAAGAGAAAGACCGTAAATCCTCAAGAAAACGAAAGAAGAAGGCCGAGTCCGAAATAGCAGCAGCTCGCGCCGCTTCTCCTGTCCATAATGTGACATTTGCGGTGATTGAAAGAAAAATTACTGCGCACAACGGTACGTTCAGCTTAATGCACGACAAACCGCAAACACCGGAAAAAAAATATTATTTCATTGAAATACCCCGAAAGGATTTTTCTAATCTGAAGAAGGCACTCGAGTCTGAAGGTAAGATTTCAGATGAAAAATTCTCCCTCGAAGTCTCAGAGGCTGAAAAAATCCAGTTCAATCTGATAGTTTCGATAGAATAACCTGCCTTGTGTTGACAAAAATAAATTGTCATTATTACCCGTATAGATACCGCCTGCAAAGTCCTCACTTTCCTGATAAAATTGTAATTACCGATAGTTTCAACCGTTCCTAATGGCAAATATCGGTGAAATATAAAAAGGACCGATGCAAAAGGATACTGCGCCGAATGTATCAAAATGATTGAAGAGGCAAATGTTCGCGAAAATACATGGATAATTCACCTCAAGCTTATTTATCGACATTCGGTTGCAGGAACGGAATTCACTATAAGTCAGCTCCTGGCAGCCTGGACAGCTCCCGTTTATTTTAATAAAACAGACCTGACAACCATTCCATCAACTATTTTTTATCTTACTTTTACATGGGTGATTCGTAATCCTTATCATATAATGAGCAAGGTCTTAAAAAAACAATCATTACCAGCGAGATAAAATGAAAAAACAATATATTTTTATCATTTTTTCGGCGTCCCTATACCTGAGCGTCTGCGCTTATGACATCAATATACCTTTGTATTACGACACCCTTGACAACGGACTCCGTATAATCATTGTACCTGACACAAATGTAGCGGTAGTATCCTGCAGATTGTATTATTTCATGGGTTCCATGTATGAAGGGCCGGGCACGTCAGGATTGTCCCATATGTATGAGCATATGATGTTTAAAGGAACGAAAAAGCTGGGAACAACCAACTATAAAAAAGAAAAGTACTTTATTGCCAAAATAGATTCTCTTGATGAACTGATATGTGAAATTCGCCGGGATGGTCAACCGGAGACGGATTCCCAGGTGGTCGCGCTGCGAAATCAGATTTTCAGTCTGCTTGAAAAACAGAGAAAATATATTAAAAAGGATGAAATATGGGAGTTGTATCAGAATAACGGCGGCACACATTTGAATGCATGGACAGGTGATGACATGACCGCCTATATAGTGACCCTTCCCATGAATAAAATCGAGCTTTTTTGCTGGATTGAATCCGACCGCATGCGGAATTCCGTGCTCAGAGAATTTTACAGTGAACGGGAGGTTGTCACGGAAGAACGACGTATGCGATATGAAAACCGGCCGGTAAATAAATACTGGGAGATTCTCGGCGCGCATTTCTTCATTGCTCACCCATACCGGCTGCCTACCATCGGGTGGATGTCGGATATACGCGCCTATACCCGTTCGAAACTCCGCGACCACGTAAACCGTTATTATACCCCGGATAATGCACTTATCGTAATGGTCGGTAATGTTGACACCTCCAGTGCACCAAAGCTCATAAAGCGGTATTTCGGACCAATACCCCGCGCTAAACGGCCTAAACAGGAAGTGGTGACCCGTGAACCAAAGCCAATTGGTGAAACCAGGTTAACCGTGTATGATGATGTCCAGCCACGGATAGATATCCTGTTTCACACCCCGGGGTATCCGCACGAAGATTTGTACAAACTCGACATCCTGGAAGGGATACTCTCCGGGAGAAGCGGGCGTCTCTACAAACGCCTGGTTACGGAGGAAAAACTCTGCATTAACGCCGGAGCGGGAAATGCCTACAAACTGCACAACGGCTACTTTCATGCCTGGGCGCAACTAAAAGCAGAGGCCGACCCGAAAAAAGTTGAATCGATTTTGCTGGAGGAATTAAACAAACTAACCACAGAGCCGCCGTCAAAACGCGAAATGGGACGAATTAAGAACGGTATTCAAAAATATTTTGTTACCCGTCTGAAAAGCCTGGAGGGTCTTTCCGACCAACTTGCCAGGTTCGAGCGCCTGAGAAGCTGGAAGGATATGATTGACTATCCAAAAAAGATTGATGCAGTATCACCAACATCAATACCGCAGGTTGCTGAAAAGTACTTCAAACCGGAACTGAAAACAATCGGCATTTTACTCCAGAAACCTATTGATAACACACCGGCAGAATCGCAGGAGGATGCACATCATGAATAAAAAGTATGCTTTCATCTTTCTTGCCATTATCCTTTTTACATCAACAGCGTACCAGGGTTTTGCTAAAAGCACAAAGATTGCCAAACATCCTTCAAAGCTTACCTATAAACCCCTTGACTGGGAAATACCGCTTGGCACACCGTACCGTACGACTCTGAAAAACGGCCTCAGACTCTATATTGCGGAGGACAAGACTCTTCCCCTGGTAACCATAAGCGGATATTTCAAAACAGGCACAATCTGCGATCCTCCAGGGAAAAAAGGACTGGGAGAATTCACTGCCCATCTCATGCGAACCGCCGGTACTAAAAGAATCCCATCGGATACTCTTGATGCATTGCTTGACCATTTTGCCATATCTATTTCCCTGTCACTTTCCGAAACAATGCTCACACTGAAAGCACAATTTCTCTCTCAATACACCGACACGGCACTGTATATCCTGGAGCAGATACTTTTTCATCCGGCCTTTGAAAAGGAAAAAATCGAGAAGGAACGGGCTATAGTACTTCAAAAAATACAGCATCGCTTTGACAATCCAGAGCCCATAGTTTCGGCAGCATACGATAAAGCACTCTATCCGACCGGTGAGAACAGTATTCTTTCGTCGGAGCAAAGCATAAAAGCCATAACCGTAAAAGATCTGCTTTCTTTCCATAAAACGGTTTTTAATACTGAAAATGCCATTCTTGCAGTAGCGGGCAGCCTGGATAAACAAGAGATAGTATCCAGACTGACACAGATGTTCCCCGACGGTTCAACTGAAAGTAATTCGATACTTTTTCCCGAAATAACAATAGCTCCGGCAATAAAATTCCTCATTGTCCACAAAGAGATTTCACAGGCGTATGTCCGGCTGGGTATACCGTTATTCAAAAGACCACATCCGGATTATTACCCGCTGTCGGTGTTCAACCATGTTCTCGGCGGCGGCGCCTTTACTTCCCGGCTCGGTTCAACGGTTCGCTCGGATGCGGGGCTTACCTATTCAATTCATTCGAGCATCGGGACAAACTACATCTTCCCGGCGACACTGATGATAGGCTTCTTTACCAAGCATGCAACACTCAACAAGGCCATTGAATTGACATTACGGGAGGTCGAAAAAATAGTCGACAAAGGTATCACCAAAGACGAACTGGCAAGCGCCAAGAAGGTGCTCATTGACGGACTGCCATCCATGTTCCGGTCGAAAGATGATATTGTCGATACATATGCGTGGAACGAATACTATAACCGTTCAGAAGATCATTATACCGTATACCCCGATAAAATCAACGCATTAACGCAGAAAGACATTCTCGATGCGGCACAAAAGCATATCGACCCGTCAAAATTTACCTTTGTTATTGTCGCGGACACGACACAACTGTTCGCTTCGGATAAGACTGAAGGGTTCTCAATTCAGGATCAGAAGGATGTGCTTATAATAACGCCCGAACAGCTGTATGACATAAATCTCTTTTCAGAGAAAAAATGAAACCAATACCGCTATCGCTGCGATTTGCATACTTTTCTCTTCTGGTAATTACCCTGTACCTGCACTGCTCATCGGTGCGCAGCAGGTATTGTAACACCCTTACCGCACAGTACTCGGGTGTCGGAACCTGTATGCTGGTCGAAAATTCCATGGTCAACAATCTCAGGTATATCTTTTCCACATTTGGTGATTCGGTGCAGGAGGATACCATTAAGTATCTCTGGAACACTTTTCGGAAGCAGTCTCCGGAATCGTTTATTACCAGTAATGAACCGTTGTTACAGAATATTTCTGTTATGGCTGCTGTTCTTGAAAACAGAGGCTATACCGTGGTGACCGAGCAGCCGGACAATTACGAAAGTATTTATGCATTATCAAAACTGCCTGTACTGATATGGACACTGATAATCCACCATCCGGATAAAAAAAGTACTCTGATTACCGATAAAAATCTGACCCTGCATAAGACCTCACAATTAGCATCTTATATCAATGATGTGCACCTGCATCTTATAACCCGGATAGCAAAATCCGATGAGATATATAAAATAACTACTTATGATGGATTAACCTTTAGTGGACGCGCAAACGATAACCTTAATGCTCAGATTCTTACGGGAGATACTAAAGAAGGTACGGGCTACATTCAGATTATAGATTGCTTTTTCATTTCATCACTCCCTATACTGGAAATTGAGCACCATATTGATGAATGGTACAGCCGGACACCGTACAACTATACAAAACCGAAGATTAAGGAAATGTGACGGTTCGGCGGGATATAAATAAGATTATTACACCTGATTAGTTTATACTAACATTTGACAGGAGAGCGCTCTCCGGGTAATAAAATGAAATCTGCCAATCAGAAAGGGGAAACAATGAAAATAGGGATTATCGTCTATTCACAATCGGGGCATACGGCCGCTTTTGCACGTGAAATTGCCGGTCAATTGGGAAAAGCCGGACTGGAGTATGATATTGAACTGGTGCGGCCCCAGGGCATCCCGAAACCCTGGACCGGTAAAATACAGTTCAGGAAAATTCCGGATATTACAGAATATGACATTCTTCTTGTTGGCGCCCCGGTATGGGCTTTCAATATCTCTAAAGTTATCGTTTCACTCCTGTATAAACTGGATTCACTAAAGGGTAAAAAGGTTTTCCCCTTTGTCACCCACGGCTTGCCTGTCAAGCCTATTGCACAACGTGCCCTGAGAACATTATGTAACCATATTGAAGCATGTAGCGGCGATGCCATGGAAGGAGAAGCACAATTCTATCTTCTCTCTACTACCAATAAGGAAAAGATGAGGGAGGCTGCACAGCGAATTGTGCAAAGAATCCGGCAACAAATTACTGCATTAAATATGGGGTGAAAAAAAAGAATTCTGCTGTTGTCTTTTTTTCTTTCAACCTGAGGCAGGCTTGCCTCGATACAGCTTTCACCTGTCCGACGGCGATATCAGGTAAAGAAACCCTGTATCAGCCGATAGGTATCAATGAAACCAGACAGATACTTCTACAGTAAATTGGCCGCCAGTTCAGATATCACTGAACGTTCGCCTTTGGTAAGTGTTACATGGGCGGTTATGGATTGTTTCTTGAACTTCTCTACGACATAGGTTAATCCGTTACTAGAGGAGTCTATATAGGGATTGTCAATCTGGTACGGATCGCCTGTAAGAACGATCTTTGTGCCGTCGCCGACCCGCGTAATAATAGTCTTTATTTCGTGCGGTGTAAGATTCTGAGCCTCATCAACTATCAGATACTGGTTATGAATAGACCTGCCGCGTATAAAGGTGAGTGGCTCAATTACCAGAATTCCCATATCAATGAGTTCCCTGAAACCGCGTATTTTATGGCTCACTCCGGTTTCACTACGCATAATTAATTCAACATTATCAGCTATGGGGTACATCCAGGGCGTCAGCTTTTCTTCAACTGTACCGGGAAGGTAGCCGATATCCTGGCCCATAGGCAGTGTCGGACGTGATACCAGGATACGGTTATAACTGTTTTCATCAACCGTTTTATAGACGCTGGCTGCAACTGCAAGCAGGGTCTTTCCGGTACCGGCTTTACCGACAAGGGTAACAAAACCGACCGCATCATTCAGCAGCGCATCAAGGGCAAACGCCTGCTCCCGGTTCCGGGAACTTACCCGGCAGTATATCTGCTGAGCCTGCTGGATAAGCGGACAGATATGCTTTTTGCCTGCATCGAACCGGCCGTATACCACATTCTGATCATCCCGTTCATCAACGAGTGTAACATACTGGTTCGGTAATAATTTTCCTTCGATGTCATCACACGAAACCGTCTTCCCCTTTTTCAGGGATGCAACCGTTTCCGGTGCGGCATTAACCGAATCATAGCCGGTATATAATTCTTCAATTTCAACACGATCGGATTCATAGTCCGACACCACAATACCCAGTGCATCAGCTTTAATACGCAGATACACATCTTTAGTAACAAGGATAGTGGGAAGTTTTGTTCGCTCATGTTCTTCTATGGTAACGGCAAAAATATTGGTGTCGCGCTTTTTTTCTTGAAAGTCAAGCGGTACGGCATGCATACTTTTACTGGAACCTATCCGTACGGAAAGCAGGCCGCCGTTGTCCTGTTTTACTCCCGACGAAAGAGATCCTTTTATGCGAAAGGTATCGAGAATCCGTGAGGCCTGACGGGCATTTCTGCCGACTTCACTCATGTCATTTTTGAATGTGTCAATCTCTTCAATAACCGTAATCGGTATTATCACATTGTTTTCCGCAAATGCAAAGAGTGCATTCGGATCGTACAGTAAAACCGTTGTATCCAGGATATAATTTTTCATAACAACCTTACCGATAAACAAGTTGATATTTCAGCGAACGGTAATTCCCTCCCGCTCAAGTAAAACTCTCTTTAATTTAACCATTCCCCCCTGCATTTGTCCAGCAAAACCGCCTATTGTACCATCGGATCTGATAACCCGGTGACAGGGTATAATCAGGGGAAACCGGTTGTTTCTAATGACATGAGCAACCGCCCGCACTGCTTGGAGACAGCCGCTTTTTTCTGCAAGTGCTTTATAGGAAACAGTTTTACCCCAGGGAATCTTTCTTGCCACCGTGAAAACCCGTCTCTGAAAATCAGTATACCCATCCATGGCGAGCGGTAAAGAACCTAAATCATGACGTGTGGTATCAAGAAAATCGTTCAGTGCAACAGCATATTCATGGAGCGCCCTATTATCTGACAGTACCGCCTTTATGCCGTCACAGGTGGTATAATGACCAAATTTAACTGCAGCCAGCGTTATGGTGCCTTCATTACCAACGCGGGCAAAGAGACTTACCGGGGTAACAGGATGGTGTATATGACTTCTCATCAGATATGGCATAGATAAATGCTCAAAAATTGTAAATAAATAGGAATAATTGTGTGTTATAGAAAATATTTTATACAACTACTTTTCAGGTATTTATATTACATGTGAGTTTTTTATTTTCAAAAACGCTCGTGCTTGTGCGATCGTAATCTTAATCATAATCGTAATCCCGCTTTTTATCAAATCGGAAGAATGATTAAGATCATGGTTACAATTAAGATTAGAATTTTGCTATGGAACTTATTTTTTCCGTTTCTTCATTGATTCTTTCGATAATCACCGTGGTGATTCTCATCCTTATTTTCACAAGAAAACCTGCGGATCAGGGCAGGTTGCTCGAGCAGGCTACGCGTGAAGAGTTCCGCACCGCACGTGAAGAATCATTAAAAAACGCCCGTGAACTCCGTGAGGAGATAGCCGCCGGAAACAGAACCGCAACAGAGACACTGGTAAAAACCATCAGTGAAATGGGAAAATCGCAGGCAGAGCACCTGGAACTCGTCGCTAAACGCATTAAAGACCTTACTGAGTCGAACGAAACACGCATTGACCGTGTTCGCGACACAATAAATGATCAACTGAAGAGCCTGCAGGAAAGCAACGAGAAAAAACTCGACCAGATGCGGCAGACAGTTGATGAGAAACTCCAGAATACCCTTGAAAAAAGACTCGGTGAATCATTCAAGCTTGTCTCGGAGCGGCTTGAGCTGGTACATAAGGGGCTGGGTGAGATGCAAAATCTTGCCACCGGGGTCGGTGATTTGAAAAAGGTACTCACCAATGTGAAAATACGAGGCACCTGGGGTGAAGCGCAACTTGGCAATCTTCTGGAGCAGTTCCTGTCCCCCGAGCAATACGAACACAATGTGGCTACAAAACGGGGCGGTTCCGAGCGGGTGGAGTATGCTGTTAAACTGCCCGGAAAGGATAAGGATAGTGATACCCCCGTGTATCTTGCCATTGACTCCAAGTTTCCGCAGGAGGATTATCAGAGGCTTCTTGAGGCCCGGGAGCAGGCAAACCCTGATATGGTTGATGAATGCTCCAGAGCCCTGGAAAATCGCATAAAGGCGGAAGCACGTGATATACGGGACAAGTACATCAATCCACCAATAACCACCGACTTTGCTATTATGTTTCTGCCCACGGAAAGCCTCTTTGCGGAAATCCTGCGCCGGCCCGGCGTGACCGATGCCATTCAGCGACAGTACCGGGTTATCGTCACCGGCCCCACTACCTGTGCCGCGCTCCTGAACAGCCTGCAGATCGGTTTCAGGACACTGGCGGTAGAGAAACGCACAGCCGAGATTTGGAAAATTCTGGGAGCGGTAAAAAATGAGTTTGAGAAATTCGGCGACATTCTCTCTAAAGTAAAGAAGCAACTTAAGACCGCCTCGAATACCATCGGTGATACTGAAAAGCGTACTACCATAATGGCACGAAAATTACGTCAGGTTGAACAGTTGCCGGATTCTGAATCCGCCCGGGTGCTTGAACTGGAAGATGTCACTGATGCTGTTTCCGGCGAGACCGAGCATGAGTCATAAACCGGTTATAAAAAAAGGACTATTTATACAGGTATCAAATCATACTGAAATTCAGCAACCCTTCCCGCTATGCAAAACAATAATCAAATCCCTTTGCAAGTTGATAAAATAGACTGGACTGTCTGGCAGCCGACGGAGCGTGCGGTGCTCTCCTTTATCCGGGATGGTAAACGTCTGATGCTGATTCGCAAAAAGACAGGACTCGGTGCCGGAAAAATCAACGCACCGGGTGGACGGATTAAACCGGGCGAAACCGCCATGCAGGCAGCTATACGGGAAACAATTGAAGAGATACATATGGAGCCGAAAAATCCCCGGAAAAGGGGCGAGCTTTTTTTCCAGTTCACTAACGGGTACAAACTGCATGGCGAAGTATTCTTCTCTGCTGAATATGCCGGTGATCCCACAGAGACTGATGAGGCAGATCCCTTCTGGTGCTCTATTGAGGATTTACCATACCACGAAATGTGGGAAGATGATCGTTACTGGCTCCCCCTTGCGCTAGAAGGAAAATCTTTCGTGGCATATTTTGTATTTAATGATGATCGTATGCTGGATAAAAATGTAATTTGTCTATGATTTAAAACAGTGCTCCTGATTAAACTGTCTGTTAACTACTTTCTCCTTTTAACCCTAATCGGAGGTTTACGCCCATGAAACACACTATCCTTCTCATCAGTCTCTGTCTTTTATTTAGTTGTATAAAGCCGCTTCCCCCACGAGTATGCATTGAACCGCTCTCTGATTCTCTGGTCCATGTTCCTGAAGGCTGGATATCACCAACGGAACAGTGTCCATCCTTCTCGTTTGCGGATCCGGCCCTTGCTGCACATCTTTCCCGGCTCGCCTATTATGAGAGGAATGATTCGATTCGTGCTTACTGCGAGGACGTTTACATAAACGAAATCGATACCATACCTGTCGATACCGGAGGTGGGTTAAAATACCTCACCGGGATTAAATATTTTATCTGGTACGATACATCTAACAACCGTCAGTTTGTAGTCATCAGGGGCACCTATAACGCAGAAACAATCGCTGCCGATTTCCTCTACCCTAAGATTTACGATGATTCGCTTGATCTGATGGTTCACATGGGCTATTATTCGATAACCATGCGGGTGATTAACGACATCCGCAGCAATCTTCGTCCCGAACTTGAAACCTGGCTTACGGGGCACTCGCTCGGCGGTGCCGTCGCATTACTGACATTCCTCTACTTCGAAAAGGAGCAGATGAAACTCGGACCACTGTTTACCTTCGGCCAGCCAAAAGTCCTTACTGAAAAAGGAGTTCTTGACGTAAAACGCCGATGTCTACCCATCATACGATTTGTCATTGCCGGTGATCCGGTTCCCGGCATGCCGCCCTCACTTAAAGAAAAATGCCCCAATCCAATGCATCCCGGCTGTAACGGTACGTTTCGCCATATAGGCGACGAGGTCATACTTGCAGCAGATACTTCCTGCACCTATCTGACACGGCATATACCGGAGGAATCAGGAATTAAAGCGCTGGAAAAACTGATAGAGGATCTCAAAAATGATGAGCTCAAAGAATCTGTCATGTATCACCTGCCCAATAAATACAACGAGCACATGCAGTTATATAAAGCGAAAAGCAGTGATTCGTGCGCATGTAAACCGTAAATACGGGAACGGTAATGGCGAGGCCTTCCCTGAACGTAATTGGCAGCCAGGCTATGACACTGTTTCCTGTGGAGTCAACGGCGTCTCATTCTTTGCAAGGTCGGCATTCCATATATCGGTCTGCAACGATTCCTGCATGCTATCATATCGGACACTGAACAGCTCGACTCTCTCATCCTTTCCTTTAAGCTCAATTGTGCCGAGACTCTCAACACGGCAGCTTTCAGGAAGAGCAAGCTGATCAAGCAGGATACCGGAGACAATACAGTCAACTTCCCGCAGGGAGCATTCATTTTCAATTCGTGCCACAGTATTAACTGCATCACCGAGGAGGGCGATCTCCTTCCTGAAGTCCCCCAGCTCACCGATTACAACGGTGCCGATATGCATACCACAGCGAAATTTAGGGACAAACCCGAATTCCTGTTCGTACTGAAGTGAATTTGACCTGAAAATATCACCTATCTGTAAAAAGCTTCTCACACAGTTTGCATTTCGCAGGCCTTTTTTTGGTTTCCACGATATGATAACACCATCACCAAGGTATTTGTATATTTCGCCGCCGGAATCTGAAACAGGGGATGCAATTTCATAAAAAATACGGTTGAGAAACATATGAAACCGCCGGTTACCCAGTTTTTCCGCAATGGTAGTCGATGATTTCAGGTCAAGAAACATAAGTATACGCTCCTCTTCAACCGGCCGGTAGTACTTTCCTCTGAACAGATTTAAAAGAACCTTCTGTCCGAGAAGTCGATTTATCAAACTGATAAAGGTAATAAGTGCGGCAAGAAAGAGAGAGAACAGAAGCTCGAAATAAAAAGTATGGATATCAAAATCCGGTGTGCGTAAACCGGATACACCGCTGACAATAAGAGCGGCAATTATAACTGTGGTGAAGTAAAAAGTCTGCAGCAGCAGAAATGCAGTGAACTGAAGACGACGCAGCTTCGGAAAGAGGTACCGGTCACCCATGCCGCAGAAAAGACTTATCAGGAATCCGGCAGTCGCTCCCCGATACAGAGGATTACCCCGTATAAAAGAAATGAGCATGCCCAGAATCGAGCTTATTACCATAGAGGTTACAATAAAGGTGAGATGATGGCGGTTACGAGTGTTTATACGCATGGTCGATTACATTCTTTGTATTAATTGTATTGTCGGTGATGAGAATACACGGTAAAGCCCGCTGTCATTTAAATTAACATGTTGAACTATAAATTACAATAAAATTGTGAAATGCCGTGAATTCTTTGAACAGTGCTATTTATGGAACAACATTATATCTCAAGAGCGCCTGGTTCGGAATAAATCGAGAATATTATTTCATAATTCAATCTGATAGTGATGTATAAGTTTTTTTCATCGGAAAATTTATTATTTTAAAAAACTGTTATAAACTAATTGAAACTATTGTTGCAGGAGTCCCGATACGGAAGGAGGATTTCTCACGTATGCACTGGACTAAAAAGGATATTATTGACTATTACAAGAAAAATGAATTTGCCTATGGGCTTTGGGGAAAGAATATGCACTACGGGTATTGGGATAAGAGCACTAAAACACTTCGCCAGGCAACCCGGAAATTCAATGAAGTTATTGCGCATACAGCACATATTACCGAAAAGGACCATGTGTTGGATGCCGGTTGTGGTGTTGGCGGTGCAAGCATATATCTGGCAGAAACGTTCGGCTGTCATGTCACCGGCATTACCATCTGTCCCCGTCAGGTGGAAAGAGCATATACAAACGCGCATAAAGCAGGTGTCTCTCACCTGACTGCATTTTATGAAATGGACTACCTCAACACCGCCTTTAAAAATGGATGTTTTGATGTGGTGTGGGGACTGGAAAGTATCTGCTATGCTGAAAGCAAGGAAAAGTTCGTCAATGAATCGTTCAGGGTATTAAAGAATGATGGAAGACTGGTTGTTGCCGACGGTTTTGCCAGCAAGAAAGACTATGTCGGCAAAGAAAGAAATATGATGGATCGATGGCTTGACGGCTGGATAGTCAACTATCTTGACACCCCTGACGATTTTAAGCGTTATGCTGAAAATTGTGGATTTAAAAGAACTTCATACCGTGATGTTACCAAAAAGGTCTTCCTTACCTCCCGATTGATGTACTATGTTTCTTACCTGTTTATCGTGTTGCACATGATTGACCGGGTTATCAAACTTAAGCCATACCCAACGGATGCATTATTCAATCAATACAGGGCGTTGAAAAAGGGATTATGGGAGTACGGAATTTTTTATGCGGAGAAATGATTAGTGACTTCAGAGAAGGACTGCGAAATCCGGATAAGAAAATTACAGTAAAAAAAGAGGTACTCTGAATTGTCATAAAATTATTCAGCTGCCGCTTTTCCTTTTACGTTTTTCCTTTCCTTTAAGGAACCAGAAGAGAACAAGAGATACCAGTGCGGTAATAACCAGCCAGATAGTCGAGACACCCTGGTTAACATCGGTGGCAACATCGGCAAATGAGCGTTCATCATGGGAATAATTATTCCGGGGTTTTTCATCTGCAGAGTCTGTATCTTTATAGTCTTCTTCAGCAGGCGGAGCCTGATCCCGGTGCAACCGGCAATAGCCGTTCACCAGTCCCCGGGTGATTTTACATCGATTGCCCGATTTGGTAATGCCTTTACATTGTGCCATAATCGTATCCGTGTTATCAAAGTGTCAGAATAATTTCTTAACCCATCTCAATGAGAGATTACGTATTACAATATAAGTTTTTATGTTACAAGAAAGATATATCGATTATACTTCCTTTTTAAAAGTACGATTTCATGCGGGGTGTTATGAATTATAGTTTTTTTTATAATGATATCGAAGCCGAGCTGTAAAAACCGAATTGCCATCAATGTATATTTATCGAAAATCAACCTCATCCGCAGTAAAATCCACCCAGAACAGAAAGCGTACCGTGGGAATCTCTTTCACTATCCGCTGCGAAATTGCCACTGTTGGCTTTGCCATCTCTTTCCACCACTTCCGGTCACTGGGATAGCCGTACTGATACCCCACCACCTGCTCTTTCATGACATCAGCCCAATGTGAGAAATCATCCATGAGTGAGTCACAATCGGGAAATATCTGGCTGTCACTGAGATACCAGAGGTTGGCGTGGCGGAATTCCAGCGGCATATGGCTTGGATCCCAGTGCTTTATAAAAAGGGTATACTCGGGATTGAAGGTAAGGACTTTTTCCATCCATGCTTTCGCATTCTCATCCTCAACCGGTTTTCCGGTACTGTCTCTTGATTCACTGGTGTAGTACCACTCTGCATCAATTCCGTAGCCGATAATACATGTATGGTGCCCGAAAGCACGATGCGCTATCTCCAGATTTGCAATCATATCGGAATTGCCCGGCTCGAACTGGATAATAGCCTTGACGCCCTCTTCATCATAGGTTGACAGGGCTTTTTCATGGTCAATGCCTCTATAGGCAAATACCATATTTCTGGTCGGTCCGGTATAGT
>CAZIYW010000051.1:0-36512 GCA_964543525.1 uncultured Fibrobacterota bacterium
CGATACTGGCAGGCCACACTGCCATCATTTGTAAAGCCTCGTGGCACACGGACGGAGGTACTTTAGTACTTTTATATTGCCCCAAAAAAATATTTTCAGTATTTTCACCTATGCCACGCAAAGCACGACTTACAGTTCCCGGTGCTGTGCACCATATAATGTCACGGGGAATAGAAAAACGGGACATTTTCAGTGACGATGAGGATCGTGAATATTTTTTGTCGCTGTTGTCTAAGGAAATAAAGCGCACTGGGTATAAATGTTATGCCTGGGTGCTGATGGATAATCACTACCATATCCTTGTTCGTGTGACAGAGCAACCTCTTTACCGTCTGATGCGTCGGTTAAATGGAAGATATGCGCAGTGGTACCGGAAAAAGAACGGTAGTCGCGGTTATCTGTTCCAGGACCGATATAAATCTATAGTGACCCAGGACCAGGGATATATCGAGGAGCTGATCAGATATATCCATTTAAATCCTGTTAGAGCAGGTATATGCCGTAATATCGATGAACTGGACAGATACCGCTGGTGCGGCCATGCTGTCCTTATGGAAAAGTTTGATTGCCCGTTTCAGAATACGGCTGCTATACTTCACCGGTTTTCCCGTAACGGGGACTCGGGTATTCCAGGGTATCGGGAATATATACAGCGCGGTATTTCTGAAGGAGAGCAGAATGATTTTCTTACATCACTTCGCATGAGCAACAAAGGAAAAACAAGCCGGCGGGAATATGGGTGCTTGGTTATTGGTGATCGGGATTTTGTAAAGAAGGCGATTGCAAGAGACCGTAAGAATCGATTACATTTATCTGAATACATTAAGAAGTGATGCACTGTAGAGGATATAGTGCGTGCAGTTGCATCACAGATGGGAATTAAAGCGAGTGAGGTTCACCGGCGTGGTAGAAAGAACAGCCGATCACTATTACGGAAAGTGGTCGCGTCAATTTCGCATCTGCAGTATGGTATACCGGTCGCAGAGATAGCTCGGTACTATGGTTTATCAGGCCCTTCGGTTTCACGGATGCTTGATGAAGGGGAAAAGTATACGAAAAGAATGAAGGTAAAGGTGAATCTTTAAAGCACTAAAGTACCTCCGTCCCCGAATTTGCCGGGATTACAATGAAACAGATACAATCCTCAATCGATAAAGTCAGGTACGAATCATTCGGTGGGATTATTTCCTGCAGTAACCCGCCCTTTCTTGCCTGGGTTGACAGGGAGTATATGCGGAAAATAGGGTATGGCGCCTCAGCGCTATGGGCCGCCGTCAATGAAAAAACAGGCTGCTTAAGTGCCCCCGCCGAGGTGCATTTCGCGGTTACCAACAGATGCCGGCTGGGATGCGAAGGATGCTACATGTCTGCGGAGGAGTCCGGCGCTGAAGATATGTCCACGGACGATGCGAAAAAAAGCCTGAAAAAGCTTGCTGATATGGGTGTGTTCCATCTGGCCCTGGGTGGAGGAGAGGCATTTGAACGCGATGATTTCGGCGAGATTGTGCAGTATTGCCGGACTGTCGCCATGCAAGGCACCGGTGACTTTTCTGCTCCGGATCATGAATGCCCCGTGGTAGTTGATTATAATAAAAATAAAAGCAGTTTATAAGGTACATTATGAAAAGGGAAAAAAACCTTAAGTTGCCCAAAGGAGTTATCAAGATAAAAATGGGCTACAACCCCAACTCAAGCAGTATCGGTACTGTCATTTACTCATTCCCGCTTGTATATATTGCAGCAAGCGCAGTCTTTGCGCTGCTCGTTGCATTCATTTCCGTGAAACGCAGGGTGAAAAAATGAAGTATCTCATTTACGCTGCTTTTACTACCCTGTCGTTATGCATGACAGCGTTATGTGAAGTTTGTGAAGCGCCGCCGATAGCACCGTTCAGCGTTACGGACAGCACAGCATTGTCGGTTTTGGCAACGCTACTGGCATTGGGACTGCTGCCGACTGTTATGGCCCTGCTCTATATATCGGTTAGCAGACATGTCTCCCTTGTGATTTTATTACTGTTGATTACCGGGACATCTGCGGCAACCTGGACGCATCTTATTCTGCATGCCACTGATGAGCGCAGGCGTAACAGGGCAATTATTTCGAACGGTCATCTGTACTTCCCGGGCGAGCTTGAAACATTGCTCCTGGAGAATCCGCAGAAGGTATTACTGGCGAATCCTGCTGTTGAACAGTCTGAAAACGAAGACCTGAAAAAATTTCTTGCGGAACATCGAATCGAATTGCATCGGCGATGAGATTACCCGAAAGATGAAATCGTGGTATATGCCTGCTCCGGTACTATAAAATCCACTCTTGTCGTTCCCCTGAATTCTCCGTATTCGATAAAGTGAGAGCGCTTATATATTTTACAGTACAGTATCTGGATCTAGTTCAATTCGCTGCGGAACAGGGACGCATGAAACTAACCGGCAGGTATCACAAGGGAATCGGCGTGGTATACCGGTATCTGCACATGGTATCGGGTATAGCGCTGTTTTTATATCTTCTCCTGAATGCGGTTTTATTGTTTCTTTTAGTAAAGGGAGAACACTCCTTTCAAACAATTCTTTCATTACTACACAGCCCGTTTGCTCTTGTCGCCGTCTCGCTGCTGTTACTGGTAACGTTATTCCATGTTTTTAACGGCGTCCGTATTCTCTTTTTTGATCTGGGACTCTGGATTGAGGACCAGAAAGATATTGCACTGACCGTGTTAATAATCGTTGTGATACTTTTTATTATACATTTTTTGCCAATGGTCGAGCAGGTAGTGGGTAAGATATTGTTCTGACGTGCGATTATAAAAGTATGGATAGTAAATGAAGAAAAATTTTGCATTAAAATGGCTGTACCAGCGTATTTCAGCAGTTATTCTTGCTGTTTTACTGTGGCTGCATGTTCATTATGTTATTAAGACTGTTATTACCATGGAGACCGGCACATTCTCTGATTTTATGGTGCTTATTACCCATCCGTGGATAAAGTTCATTGAGATAGTCTTTTTCTTTTTTGCGCTTTCTCACGGTTTGATCGGAATCGATGCGGTGCTGGATAATTACCGTTTTTTTAATACCTCAAAACGGTTGATATCGCGCTGTCTGTGGGTGGCAGGGAGCGCTCTCTTTTGTGGTGTGACTATCACAGTACTGCGGATATAGAGTAACTATGGATACACCGATTCATACGCATGATGTCGTCATTGTTGGCGCGGGTATTGCCGGGCTGCGCGCTGCACTGCAACTTGCACCCGAGCATGATATAGCGGTGTTAACCAAGGTTTACCCTACAAGGTCCCATTCCGGCGCTGCCCAGGGCGGTATTGCAGCGGCACTGGGAAACTGCGGTGAGGATTACCCGGAGTGGCATGCCTATGATACTGCTGTCGGAGGTGATTTCCTCGGTGACAGGTCGGCTATAGAGCTTCTGAGCGAGTGTGCACCGGCTGCGGTCTGTGAGCTTGAGCGGTATGGCACGCCTTTTTCCCGGACCTCCGGGGGTAAGATTATGCAGCGGACCTTCGGCGGTCATACTGCGAATAGAGGCGAAGCGCCGGTGGCACGTGCCTGCTATGCAGCGGACAGAACCGGTCATGCGATTTTAACCACGCTCTGGGAGCAGTGTATTAAAAGAAACGTCAGGTTTTACAGCGAATATTATGTGCTGTCACTGGCGATTGAAAACAGTGTCTGTGCCGGTGTAGCTGCCTGGGATATACAAAAGGGAGGTATACACCTTTTCAACAGCAGGGCAGTACTGCTGGCAACCGGCGGCTATGGACGGATATTCAGCACAAGTACCAATGCATTCGGTAACACCGGTGACGGCCAGGCGCTGGTACTGCGTAAAGGTCTCTGTCTTGAGGATATGGAATTTATTCAGTTCCATCCCACCGGTCTCTACGGTAAGGGGATTCTCATTTCGGAAAGCGGGCGGAGTGAAGGCGGGTATCTTCTCAATGACAAGGGCGAACGTTTTATGGCTGACTATTCCGACAGGGAAGAGCTCGCGCCGCGCCATGTAGTTGCCAGTGCAATGCAGCGGGAGATAGACGCAGGAAGAGGCATTCACGGAAAAAAGTACCTGTATCTTGATATACGGCATCTGGGTGAGGATACAATAGATAAAAAGCTGCCGCAGATGCGTGAAATCTGTATGAAATTCGGAAATATTGATCCGGTTGATGAGCCCATCCCGGTGGCCCCGTCGGCGCATTACTGCATGGGTGGTATCCCAACGACCAATAATGGTGAGGTTCTGGCGGACGGAAAATCACAGGCGGTCGAAGGATTATATGCTGCGGGTGAGTGCGCCTGTGTCTCGGTACACGGGGCAAACCGTCTCGGCTGTAATTCAACGCTTGAAGCGGCCATATTCGGCAGGAGCGCCGGGAACGCAATCGCCGAGCATCTGAAACGCAACAATGCACTGCCTGTGTTTCCCCGATCCTGCACTGATGAGGCACACATGGAAATTGATCGTCTGCTTTATACCAAAGCAGGTGAACCCGTTGCCGGTATACGGGAATCTCTGCAGCAGATGATGCAGGAGAAATGCGGGGTGTACCGGGATTCGGAAGGGTTGGCATCTCTGAAAGAAGCAATACGGGAACTAAAGAGTCGCTATCGGGCATCGGCAATAAAGGATGTGTCCTGTACGTTTAATATGGAAATTATCGAGGCGCTCGAATTGGGCCATATACTGGATTTAGCGGAAGTTACGGTACAAAGTGCCGTTGAGAGAAGAGAGTCCAGAGGTGCCCATGCCCGAATTGATTTTCCTGAGAGAAATGACAATGAGTGGTTGAAGCATTCCTTGATAAAAAAGAATGGGACGGAACTAACTGTTGACTATAAACCCGTCATTTTAAGCGGGACGAAAAGAGATTCCCACTCTCCCGGGAATGAAAAAACTGTTGATAAAGGCAGATAACAGTGTCTAAGTATCTGTTCACCATATTCAGATATAATCCTGAAAAGGACCAGCAGCCGTATTTCCGCGACTACAGGCTGAATCCATCCGAAACCTGGTCGGTTCTTGACTGTTTGAACGAGATAAAGTGGCGTCAGGATGAAACACTGACCTTTCGCAGATCCTGCAGGAGTGGTATCTGCGGTTCCTGCGCGATGAATATAAACGGCGAAAATGCACTTGCCTGTGAGACCCGGATTTATGATATTAAGAAAAGCAAGATTACGATTAAACCCCTTCCATGCTTTACCGTTGTCAGAGATCTCGTGGTTGATCTCGAGCCTTTTTTTGATGCGATAAAAAAAATAAAACCGTATATTATATCTATAGGAGGTAATGCGCATTCACATTCAGGGTTACAATCTCCCGAGGAGAGAGCATTACTGGACGGACTCTATGAGTGTATTCTCTGCGGCGCCTGTACTTCAGCATGCCCGTCATTTCATGATAATGAGTATATCGGTCCGGCCGCGCTCCTCAAGGTGTTCAGATTTTCCGCTGATTCAAGGGATAAGGGAGATCATGAACGATTTCCAATTATAAATAAAGTTGATGGAGTATGGCGGTGTCATACTATATTTAACTGTGTCGAGTCGTGTCCGAAAGAGCTTAATCCGGTATCTGCGATTCAACAATTGAAACGAAAATTAATGAAGGGTATGATATGGGAAAAAAAGGAATAATAGTTATCCTCTGTTGTATCGGTCTGATAGGGATCGGCTGTAATAAAACGTTTGAACCGGAAGCGCCGGCTCCGGTTATGCTCTATGAACCACAGACAACCTATGCATCCGCGGCAAAAATCAGATGGTCAAAGGCCCAATCTGAAAATTTTTCCGCCTATGGCCTCTACTATGACACTTTGCCCGGGGTAAGTGAAAAAAGCATTTCAGCCACGACTAATATATTCAAAAACGATACTACATTTTTACTATCGGGATTAAAGGATAATACTGCCTATTATCTGAGAGTATATGTATACAACAGCGTTTCATACAGCAGGAGTAATGAGATCTCATTTGTTACCGAAGGGTGCACCTGCGGTAAATTTACAAACGAGCATGAAGACGGTATGGTACTTCTGCCTGCCGGCTGTTTTGTCGGTAAAGATTTATCGATCGCAACCATTTCGCATGATTACTTTATGGATACCACTGAAGTTACAGAGAGAGAATGGAACAATGTCATGAGTCAGATTGAACTGGATACCACACAATTTACCCAGACGGAGTGGGAAACAATTCTTGATATTGATACATCAACCTCTTTAAAACCAAAAATATACGTCTCGTGGTATCAGGCTCTTATATACTGCAACGAGAAGAGTAAAATGAAAGGCAAAGATACATGTTATACCTATACCCGACTGGTCATAGATACCATAGGGCTGAGAATAGAGAACATGATAGATTTAAACTGTGAGTTTTCCCGTAACGGATATCGATTGCCCACTGAAGATGAGTGGGAATATGGTTACCGTGCCGGAGTTACAACCGAATATTTCTGGGGTAAAGACGGAAACACCTCCATGGAATATCCCTTTACCGCAACCTATCCGGCAACACATGAGGACACTCTCGAAATTTGTGAATATGCCTGGTGGAGTTTAAACAACGATCCTGACGGCCCCAAAGTGGTCGCTCAGAAAAAGCCGAATAACTGGCATATCTATGATATCGCCGGAAATGTTGAGGAGCTGGCTTGGGATATATATACGGACTATCGCGGTATGAGCCGTATTGATTACAGCGGTCCTGAAATGGGTCCTCAGTGTTCAAATCTGAGGGTTGTTCGCGGTGGATATTATAATGATTTGGGTAAAAAACCTACAAATCTGACGGCCTGGTGGAGATTCTCGTCATTCTTTCCGGAGATGGAAGATGATGCAGTGGGTTTCCGATGTGTGGCAACCGCGCCCTGATGATTAACGTCTGTACCTCTAACTACTTGAGGCCGTTGTTTTTTAATAAATGTTTATAAAAATAATAAACTTTTTATTATTTTTTTTATCTTTAGTGTGAGTGGTGTGCATTTTATAACATCCGTATAAAGCGAAGGAATGAATTATTCCAACGCGTGCATGAGCATTCCATTTCGACAGGATCGCACCGGATGGTGTAGATTTGGTTATTGAGCATGCATAAAATAATTAATTAATAGTTAGGTAGATTTTGTCATGCGTTTTTTTATACGAAAAAGATATATTTCCCTTATACTGCTGTTTCTTTCTACCACCGTATATGCAAAGCTGAATGTTATCACTTCGATCCCGGATCTTGCTGATATCGCAAAGGAAATCGGCGGTGACAAGGTAGCTGTTTTTTCTCTGGCAAAGGGCAGTGAGGATATTCATATGGTCCGCGCCCGTTCAAGTTTTTTACCGAAGATCAATCGTGCGAACCTTGTGCTCAGTCTGGGACTGCTTGCGGAGGACAGGTGGTTTACGCCAATAGTCAGCGCTTCCCGTAACAAGTACGTTAAAAAGGGAAATCCGGGGTGGATTGAGGTGTATAAGGGAATTGAGATTCTTGAAATACCCGATAATCCGGAGGAGTATAATCATGTCGGTGGTCATAAGTACGGTAATCCACATTACAATAACGGTCCCTATACCGGCAAGTATATAGCAAAAAATATCTATAAGGCTTTCCTTACGGTAGACAAGGAAAATCATGCATACTATGAGAAGCGGCTGAATGCCTATCTTGAACAACTGAAAGCAATGGAAAAAAGGCTTCTGAAAAAGGCGGCGCCGTTACAGGGTATCCATGTTATTTCCTATCATGCGGACCTGGCCTATTTCTGTAAATATTTTGGTATGAATGTTACCGGTTGCCTTGAACCCAAACCGGGTATTCCTCCAAATGCGAAACATCTGGCAAAGCTGGTTGCCGACGCAAAGAGAGATAGGGTAAAGTTGGTGCTGTATCACCAGGCCCAGAATCCGCGTCTTCCGGAAAAAATAGCGAAACGGGTGGGAGCCAGGCTGGTCTGTTTTGCCAATATGGTTAATTCACGGCCAGAGATAAACAGTTTTGTCGAATTGCAGGAGTATAATCTCGACTTAATGCTCAATGCGCTGCAACAAGAGGGGAAATAAATGGGTACCCTGGTTGAAGTTACAAATGCATCATTCGGGTATGGGACTGGTAAAAACAGTATCACCATTGTTTCAAATATCTCATTGTCGGTTTCGACAGGAGAGTTTATTGTTCTTATCGGACCCAATGGGTGTGGAAAATCCACTATAATCCGCGGTCTTTTCAATCTGGTTGCCTGTTTGGAAGGGAGCGTTACCTGGCATATCCCGCAGTATGCAATCGGTTATATTCCTCAGGAATCGAATATTGATCATGATATTCCGGCATCATCGCTGGATGTGGTATGCACTTCGCAACCGTTTCAGTGGAGTACCATGCGTAAACACGGTCTTGAAATGCTTGCCAGGGTCGGTATGGAGAGGTATGCGAAAAGCCGGTTCGGCACCCTTTCAGGGGGGCAGAAGCGCCGTGTTCTTTTGGCCCGGGCGCTCTTTGGCAATCCGCGGCTGCTGGTGCTGGATGAACCGACAGTAAATACAGACGCGGAAACGGAGAAAAATATTGAGAGGATTCTCACCGATCTTTGCAAGGATGGAGAAGTTGGTATCCTTGCCACAACACATGCCGAACACTGGGCTTCTTCTGCAACACGTCTCCACATTGAGGGAGGGCGTCTTGATGAGTGAGTATTTTTTTACCCTTTCCTTTGTTCTGATTCCGTTATACACAGCGGTTACCTTTGCGTTTGTTGCGCCACCGCTGGGTGGTACCTTGTCCCTGCGCAATGAGATACTGCTGGGCATAGCGCTCCCGCCGGTCGGTTCTGCGGTTATTGCCTGTGCGATGCTTGCAGGAGTGCCTCCTGATGCAACTATTCTCCTTTACATTCTGGCAGCGGCGGTATTATTTCTAATCATGATTCTGCTTCCTTTGAATGTCGGGAAAGAACGGATATCGATGCGTCGGCGGGAATTGATATTGGCGGCGCTTTTCTGTATCGGGAATACACTGACTATTCTTTTTATGGCGCTCTCCCCCAATGTGGAAGCCCATTTTAAAAATTTACTCCAGGGAGAACTTCTTGCAGTTACCAAACTCGATCTGATTATCACTGTTCTCGGCGCAGCAGCGCTGCTTGTTGCCGGTTTCAGGTTCAGGGGTGTTCTGTATGCCTATGCCCTGGATGAGGAAGCACTCAAGATAAAAGAAAAATCGTACACCACCATTACCGTGCTATATCGTGCGGCCGCGACGCTGATAATCACGGGCGGTATCGTGTTGATCGGCCCTCTTCTGACAACCGCTCTGCTTATTGTTCCGCCATTTTTCATCGAACAAAGGAGCAGGGGACTTGAACACTTCATGATCTCGTCTGTTATTCTCGGGGTTACCGGAACGATCGCCGGTTTCCTACTTGCGGTAGCAACGGATTATCCGCCCGCAGTCGTTGCGGTATGCACTATTACTCTCGGCGGTATGTACTTCCATCTGTTCAGTCGGAAAAGCAGTTCCTGAAGAGGGATAAACCATATTCAAAACTACAGGAAAAGAGTTCTAATGGCAGCAACTGTTTCCCATTTCGTAAAAAGATGCACACAGTATCTGATATTTTTGATAATAACATGGCTTCTGTTCAATTGCATTTTCTTTCTCGGCACCCATCCGACAAAAGTTATCGACGTTCTTTTTCAGCGTCTTTTCCTTTATGTATGGCATACAATTTCATCGGTTCCGCTGCGTGACTTCATGGTATTCGGATTTCTTACCGGTCTTGCCGGATTTCTCGTGTATTTGCCCAATATTGTGCTTCTTTTCTTTTTTTCTCATGTCCTTTATGAGAGCGGATTAACCGCGAAAGCGGCGAAATTGCTGGATCCTTTTTTCAGACTGTTCGGGTTAAACGGCTATTCTTTTCCTCCGCTGCTATTCGGATTCGGCTGCAGTGTGAATGCACTGCACAGTGCGCACGATATTCGGAACCGAAAAACCAGGCTGCTTACCATGCTCATTGCACCGTTCATGAGTTGCGGCTCAAAGTTTGCTGTTTATGTGCTGCTTATCTCTGTTGTATTCCGGCCGGCGATAGCGGGAAGCGTCATGTTCGTGCTGTACCTGACCGGTATCCTTGTTTCTCTTTTGTCAGTATGCCTGTTTCGCTGTGTTCTGGGGATACAGAAGGATGAGACACATGAAGATATTCCCTCTTCCCCGTTGAAAAAACCGGATTTCCTTTCCATTATCAAAAAGACCTGCAGGGACGGCTGGATATTCTGCAAAAAAGCCGGGAGTGTTATTGTTATTGCTTCTGTAATTATATGGGCGTTTTCCTACTTGCCGGGTGTTTCGCAGAAAAAATATGATGAGCTTGCCCAATATGCGCAGGAAACGGGACAGTACTTGCCGTCACGGATAACGCTTTCTTTTCATACCAGTTACTTTGCCCGATTCGGCCATCTCATCGAACCGGTGTTCAGACCCCTGGGCCAGGACTGGAAAAATTCAGTAGCAATAATCAGCAGTGTTGCCGGAAGAGGGATTATCATTTCCACACTTATTACCGCCTATGGGATCGAATACAGTCCTGAAGGGAAAAAAACGCTGGCAAAAGCGTTACAGGCGGATAAAACGTTCTCAAAGCTTTCGGCAATGGCGCTCATGCTGTTCGTGCTGCTCTGCGGAAGCTGCCTGGCATCGGTTACCATGTTTTATCATGAAACGAAATCAATTAAGTTGACGGTGCTTTTTGCCTGCTACCCTGTTGTTATTGCCTGGATATTCAGTACCCTTTTCTATCAGATCGGTAGAGTAGTAATGTAGAAGTCACGAAAAAATACTCTGCCAATGGACGAATAATTTTTTTTTCAATATAAAATGTTTACTTTCGAAAATATTTTTTCTATAAGGGCGGCAGGTATGTCTTCAGGTTGGAAAATAAAATCATATACGGAATAATCAGTCTGTCGAACACCTTCAGCATGTATGTGCAGGTAGTCACTATTGATGAAATATAAAAAAAGGAAAAGAGTTTTTTTCAGACAGCTCAGCTATGCGCTTTCCGTTGTCTTCTTCGGATACTGTCTCTGGATACTGTTTAATTATTTCTTCTTTAATCCACACACGGACACAGCGGTTATTGGAGAATTTTCACAGTTCCAGTTGCATCAGGTCGTGCATAATGAGAAACTGCGGATTTTTATCATACGTGATTCCGCCGGTTTGTATACGGTCAGTGATGTGTGTACGCACCGGCAGTGCATGCTCAGCAATAAAAACGGTATGCTGGAATGTCCCTGTCATGACGGTATTTTTTCACTGGCCGGTCAGCCGGTCAACGGGCCGGTAGAAGAGCCGCTTGACCATTACTATATCTATAAAAACAGGCGGAATCAGCTGGTTGTTGACGTGTCACAGGCGGTACAGAAGGAATTCCGCTACACAGAATGATAACGGGTGTCTTTTTCCCGATTCGCATTGATTACACTATCTCGTTCGTAACAGTACTGCAGACGCTGAAAACAGAAGGTGATACACCTATCAGGTAACGACCTGGGTCATCAGATAGCCGAAAAAGACTAAAAACAGCCCGCCGCAGAATCTCAGAATATGGGCAAAATTTTCAGCTTTGTCTCTATTTACCAGACTGAACAGCTTTTCCTTTCCGGTAAGCACAACCAGACCGGTGGTGCCGACAGTGATACCGGCCCCGAGGGCCATGCCGAAAACACCGATTAGACCAAGCCAGTAGAGTCCCGTTGTTATACCAAGTATCAGGACGGTCCAGGCTAGCGGGCACGGTACAATGCCGGACAGCATTGCAATTATGTAAAGAGGGTATTTTTTCAGCCGCTCGGCATTCAGAAAGGGAAAAATTTTCGTGGCTATCAGAGTAATTTTCCCCCGCAGAATCGTTGTCAGCATGACAATAATTCCGGTCAGTATAACAAATATTCCACCGATACGTTTGGCTACTTCCTGCATATATCTCTGATCGCCGAACGAGTGTATGAAAAGATACAGCATGCCGCTTAACAGTACCGCCATGCCGTTATGGGTTAATGAAACTATAATACCGGCGACCACAGCATCTGTTTTTTTCCTTTCCTGATCATCCGTTAAAAAATAGGTGCCGAGTATCAGCTTCCCGTGACCCGGACCGCCAGTATGAAGAATTGCGTAGATAAAGCAAATAAAAAAGAACACCAGGGCCTTCCCAAAAGTCATGTTGGCTTTTAATTCGTACAATAAATTCGAAACTTTGATATTAAGTTTTTTTTGCAGCGTTGTTACATACTGTTTCCCGATATTATACTTGTACCAGAACGGCGGCTTTACCTCTTTTTTTTCAGATGGTTTTATTGATTCAGCGGTACCTTCACTCTGTTCAGGCGCTGAAATACCCTCTTCCTCCGCAAAAGGATTATCAAAAGATTCATCACCTGTTTCAGCTTCCTGCGAAGACACATTATCATTTGCAGGTGAAGGTACACTGTCGGCAGTAGTCGTATCGTTTGCCCACAGCGATGTCAACAAAACACCACAGGCGGCGATTAAAAAAAAATGTTTCATATTACGAGCGCGCTTTCATTGAAATAGTCGGACAGTTGGTATATTTGATTTTTTTTAGAGAAATAGAGGCTTCAATGGATTTTGACTTGTTCTGGATGGTAACATCTTTCGGCATTACCGTAAAGGCCACGTAAATAACCGGATCAAAGAAATATAACTGCACATCCGTTTTTTTGTTCGTTGCTTTTAATTTCAGTGGCAGAAAAAAGGTATAGGCAACC
The DNA here is from genome assembly GCA_964543525.1 of uncultured Fibrobacterota bacterium. Lineage (GTDB taxonomy): Bacteria > Fibrobacterota > Chitinivibrionia > Chitinivibrionales > JANQEN01 > CBDVBE01. Next base: position 12,800 of record CAZIYW010000051.1, read on the forward strand.
ATACCTTTGTCTTTCAGTAATCTGGCCGAAAAATTGGTCGGTTTTGGGATGGAATAATTCTTACCGTCAACTTTAATCACAGTAAAATAGTCGGTTTTCCCATAATCGCTGTTGAATTTTTTAAATATGGCCACCTGTTCTTCTTTACTGAGTTTATTGTCTTTGTTTAGGTCAAACTCTTTCTGGATAAATTGAGTGAACATACGGTCGAATGTCCAGTTGACATATACACCTTCGAGACCGTTTTCATTAACACACGCGTGAACCTTGTAATCAATAAACACATGGGCATGACTAAAGCAGACCTGTACAATGAACAGGAGAACAACCAAACTTTTAATACCTAAAGCTGACGTAAAATTAGATTTTTTCATAACCACTTAACAAATTGATAAAGAATAGAAATTAAGACACAATTTAAATATAAAACAATCATACATTTTTTGAGGTAACCCCCACTTCAAATATAACACATCCTGTACCGGTAAACAAAATTTCTTTTATTCAATTTATTTCCCGATATTGTTTGCTATGTTCATCATAAAAATGCAGATCACGTTTTTTTTTTAAATAATTGAGCTTTCGCTCAGTTTCCATGATTATTTTATTATCTATGACTTCCCTCATCCCTTGTAATACTAGCTATCACCTGATTACGGGTACACATATAATATTTTGAAAATTCATAACAGAGGGTTGATAAATAAAGCTGTTTTTCAGATAATTTCAAAAATAAAACCGGTAAGAAAACTTCGTTGAAGTTATATTAATAGTATGACTTATGGATAGAAATAATAAACATTAATTAAAAAGTATCTCTGGAAAATGAAGAAATCGTATTTACTGACATCTGTTTTTGTATGGGTTATTTCATTCACCGGCTTCAGCCAGATTGTACCATTTTATCCTATTGAGATTTTTTTCAATCCCTGTGGTTACACCAATCAGTTGCCGGGATGTAAACCGGAACTCTATACCACTTTTTCTTCGTTAAAAGTAGTACTCAATAAAGATCTCCCTTCTCCGGAGAGATGGTCAAACACTATCGCATTTGTCGGCAATCTTGAGTTGTATCATGATATAACAAAATCCCGTGATTATACACCGTTTTCCCTTAATCCTGTTTTACGGACTCATTTCTTTGCCAATGATATATTTACTCCTTCCCTGGAATTAAACGGGAACTTTGAGTTTTTACCGGGAACCGATCAAAATGGAAATACATTTAATATAAAAAACTATCGATTTCGGATTCGACCCTTTGTGTATTTCATCATTTCACCTAATCTTCTGTTCCAGCAGATGGCTACTTATGGAATAAGTAAGAATTCAGACAGAACCCGTATGAAATTTGGCAAAGATTCCTTCCATATGGTTTGGCGGGATTATTATTTATTAAAATATGAAGCGACATTTATTTATTTCACGAAATTTCATACACGAATTTTTCTCGCCCCGTTCTGTTTTTACAACCGGTTTGAAGATATCCCGGCTCGCTCCAGGGACGGCACTCCCAATTATTTAAATCCCAAACTTCGTGAGAATGGATTCGGTTGTGCCCTGGGTTTTCGCTACCAGACCTTTACCTGGGGATTTACTGAAGCGGTGTTTGAGTATGAAAAAAACAATGACCTTATATATGATGCAAACAGCTATACAAAGCTGAAATTCAATACTAAATGGGAGAATCAATACTTTACCGAACGATTCGGCTATTTGGTTATGTTTGATTTCATTCGCCATATCTCAAAGAATTTTGCAACAGGCTTTCCTGATGAGACGAATTTAACTGGAGGACTCGGTCAGACTGAAATTCGTGGTGATGTCATGGCAATTATTAATCTTAACAGAAATGTAAGTGTTCGTCCTGAATTCGACCTGATTTATAAGAAAATGCCTGGAGGTGGCAAGTTTCAGAAATATCGTTACTGGCTTCATCTTCATATAATGTTTTAAATTTTAACATGGGAGGAAAAAATGCGGCATACACATTCTTTCCATAGTTTGCTGTTTGTCAGTACCCGGGAGAAAATTGTTGTCGGTCTTGTGCTGTTTTGTGCCGCCAGGGTGTTCAGTTGCGGTGGTGGTGTTGTACCCTATGTGCCGACCCAGTCAGGTGCCGGCGGTGGCTCAACCGGTCAGTTCGTTCTTATGGAAAAAGGGGTTGCTGTTGATATGTTCGACGTGAAAAAACTGCAGCCGCTCTTTCGCAATATCATTCTGACCGGAAATGAACGTAAATCAAGAGAGGCTGAAATCAGGCGGACCAAGGATCCGGCGAAAACTGAAAAAACGCAGGATCAGTCTGACACAACAGCTATAACAGAAGATCAAAGCGGATCTTCCCGGGAACCTGCGCCGGTATTAAATATTCATAGACTTCATTAGCTTCCTACAAGGAAAAAATAGTATCATGAAGTGTAAAACATTTTTAATCATTCTTTTTCTGGGCATATATGCTGTTTTTTCTCAGAATCCCCTTGTTGATACAACCGCTGAAGAGGGAGATACAGAGAATATCAGCGGAAAGCCTTCAGGGGTCGGTGAGGAGCAAACGGATGATTTCGAGAATCCGTTTCTATCGGAAGACAAGGAAGTTTCGGCCCAAGAGGAGACCATAACTGAAGACAGTACTGAAACAACTTCCAATCCGTTTCTGGCTGAGGAGGAGGGAGGTGTTCCTGCGGAAGAACCGGAAGCTGGGTTCGAGCAGGGAGGTGTTGATATATTACTCGATCTTGGTGTGGGAGTAAGTCTTTCTTATTTTACCGTTAAGCCGGACTATATTAACACGGAAATGAAACCGGATTTCCTTTTTCAGCCGGCGATGATTATCCCCTTTGCACGCTTGTTTTATGGTTCCATCGCGTTGCGATACCTGCGGGTCTCCCTGAAAATGTCCTATAACCTGACTTCTTTCAGCAATACGGAAACAATAACAATTAGTGAGAATACAGATGAATTACTGAGCTATATCTCCGTGCCCTGTAAAGTCGGTATGCGTTTCAATGTGGGAATATTTACTCCCTATTTTTATACTGATGTTGAACCGGCGTATCTCTCTTCTGCAGAACAATATATCAAATCGGAAAAAGAGATCATCTATGCAAGCGGAGTAAAATTTGTGGCGCCGGAAACTGAAGATCGCAATACAACCGACTATAGGGAACGATTGCAGCTTTTTGCCGGCGGTGGTATCGGTCTGGATATTTCATATGGATATGGATCCGTTTATATCGACGGTGGAATCCAGGTTGCATTGCTTGATACTGACCACGGTGACGGTCTTGAAGTCAGCAGACCCTACCGTACGTCGGTTAAATTTATCTATTTCCCCATAACAATCGGCATCAGGTTTTATTTGTAATGAAAACAAATCCCGTGCAAGAATGTTTCCTGTTTAGTGTATTCCTTCTATTCATAAGCTGCAATTCAATCCCTGACGCAGTCAATTACAAGAATGTCGCTCTTGATCAAAGCCAGGTCGGGAAGAATTACAAGGTCGATTCTGTAACGGTTTTTAATCTTGAAAAGGATTACCGTGTGGATTTTTATGGTATCCGTGTGTGTACCACCGATGTTAAAGGTACGGTTAAATTAACATCAGACTCTCTGTACTGCAGGATTACCTGTCTTGGTGATACAGTGCTCGAAACCCCGGATTCAACGTACGGGCTGGCTGAATTCCGTACAACGGATGTTATGAATTGGGATTCACTCTATTCACGGATTAAGGTGCAGAAAGAAATTATCGGGGAGATACTGGCTGATTTTCTCGATCCTGGTACCGTCGCGATAATAGATTCTGCTCAGAAATTCTCTTTATTGCCCTCTTCGGTTAAAAAATCGGTGCTCAACTCTCTCAATGCAATTCTCAGCACCTTTGATTTTTACCATACATACAAAGAGAAGATTGAAAATGATGTTTTTTTCATGCCCGTGCTTGAAAAAATGTATGCCGATGTACGGGATCTGGTGGAACTGAATATTTTCACTGACACGCTGGGAACGGTAAAGAAAAACCTCACCCCTTTTGAAAAGGAAAAGGTTAAATGGTTTAACTGGCGGTTGCTGGCACGATATATCGATAATGACGCCAATGCTGCTGATTTTGGAAAACTATTTACTAAGTTTTCAGTTGCAGGAAGACTATTTGCGCTGCTTTTCGAGGAGGGAAGCTCACCCGATGAATTGTCGGATGATATTATCCGTTTTATCTCGGAAAGAAATACCGGTCTCTATCAGGTGGCGTATTCAGATGAATCCGGACTTTACATTTCAAAAGATAATAAAATACTGGACTATATTTTCATGTGTGACATGGATTGGGGAGTGCCGTACTTTTTGTGGCAGCCGCGGGTATCGTTCATTGACGCTGAATATATGTCGGCGCTGATTAATCCCGGAAGAGCCACAGTGAAATACACCGGTTTTTCCGTTGCGGGAGATTCTACCTGGAACTATGATTTACAGATGTATTATCCTGTCATTGGCGCCGCAAAGAAGGGTGGTGAAGCATTACGAATTATGGGCACCATAACGTCAACATTCCGTTTTTTTAAATCATCTAATTATCTCCTGAAAAAAAATCAGGCATATATCAACGGTTGGGACACATTTATACATATCCGCGCTTTTGACAGTGAGGGAAACAGCTGTGACTATAAAGAATATATTACCCTGAAATCGGATGATGGAACCGGATAGTGCCGAAGTGACCCTTTATTTAAAAGGTTTTTAAAAACGCGTATGAAACAGAATAAAAGCATACTACTGTTGTCGGGAATATTAGCTGTGCTATTCCTCATCGGAAACCGGTGTAACCTACCCGAGACTGTTACGACCACTGATGCAGATATTACATTGCCCCCTGATACCGGTGCAATTTATAAGTTCGCAAAATATTACTATGTTCTGGTACCGGGCGATACCGCCATGTTTTATGGAACACGGGAGTGTACATTAAGTACCAACGGGGTTATCGATACCTGTATTTCCGACTCGGCCTATCTTCGGATTATTACACAAAAAGGAACGAGTCTCACGGTTGACGATACCGTTCGTTTTGTTTATCCTCAATTGTATCAACACAGTTCCACCTTTAGTGAACTCGGCACCTACACTGTAACGCGCTATATGGAGAAGTCTGATTCAGCGACCTTACAGGTTGCGTTTAAAGAAAACGGGAAGCTCACCATCTGTCCAAAAACCAGACGTATTATCATGCCGCGAACCCTCATTGTCGGACCCTATGCGCAATTTGTCACGGACTCTACCGATATACCGATAAATAATACCTGGCCAACTTCACCCTTAATAGTAACTCCCGTATCAGGGGAGCAGGAGAGAATCAGATTTGACGGATACAGCGTGGCACGAAGAGTTATTGCGCCGCCGAAATCCGGAGAACCGCCCTATCAGATTTGCGGCGTTCAATACACAAACGGGATCTTTGTAGACGCCTATTTTTCGCTGGATGGGGAGATGCTTGAGGATGGCGATATCATTCGGGTCATTGGGTGTGTGACAATAGTCAGAAGCTATTTTGTGGAACGGGGGATAATAGATCAGGAAACCCTTTCTTCTATAGTCAAATTATATCCTGACGGATCCGTGAAACGAATACGGGAGAGAATCTATGTCTCACGCGGTCCTGAGGGGGCCAAACAGTTCTCCGAAAACACCGATACACTGAGTTGTGAATAGGGTGGAACAAACTGAAATTCCCGGTAATGCATAAGTAGCAAACAAGTCAAATCTGAATGACCGTCTTACCTGGTTTCCGGACAACCGCAAATTAAGTATTTTAATTCAATACCTTTGTGTTTCCTGTCATACTTCTTACTGACTAAGGCAGCATACTGTATTGTTCAGGCGCATCTTCTAAACGGGCGGCATGGGGATGAGTATGAAGAAAAAGAAAAAGTACCGTGATATACTGCTGCAGCTTCCCCGTTTGCTGCTTGTATGCAGTGTGGTTACCGCCGGTGTTACGGGTATTCTTATTTCATGTTACTATATCCCTGTCCCGGATCGGGCGGCCGGATCGTTAGACTATATTAACGAGCAGGTTTTTGCCGGCGCAATGATACTGTCAATTCATCGGTTGTCGGGAGTGTTTGCCCTGCTCTTTACCCTGTGCAATCTCCTTATAATACTGCCGGCAGAAAATATCTCGGCTTCCTGGTGGAAGATATGGCGGAGCGGTCTTATTATTTGTATCACGCTGACAGGATTGCAGATAAGCGGGTATATACTGACCGGAAGTGTTTCAGCCGCTCATTTACTGAAGGCTATCCTAACCGGGATTTTCAAAACCGGTAACGGTTCAGCGGCATTACCGCAGTTGCCTGATTCCTTGTCTTTCGCTTTTATGCGGGTCCATGTGCTTCATGCTATTATCCTCCCGGCTTTGACCGGGTGGTTCCTGTACCATCATGTTCAGTCTATGAAACAGGTACACAGTGAATTTAAACCGTTTCCGTTGCCCCCCTTGGTGGTATATGCGTTCTTTTGTACGGTGGCTGTAATTGCTGCATTTTTCATTAGCGAAAGTCCTGAGCCGGTTGGCACCTATGGTGATCCGCTGTTTGCACATGCCCCCTGGAGTGTCAGCTTCCTGTTGTCGGTAAGACGTGTTCTGCCTCTTTCAGTAACGATACCCGCCGGAATTTTACTTTTTATTCTTTTATGGTTTTTTGGTTTGTTTTTTAAAAGGTTGAAAACATGAATCGAAGAAGCTTTCTTGCCATAATTCACATGGGAGTCGGTTTCTGGCTTCTTACGCCTTTTCATAAAATCAGATCTCTTTATAACCGGCTTAAAGGACCTGCCTGTCCGGATACCGCTGAGATAAAAATCGCCTCGCGTATTGCAGAATATATCTACCCTGAGAGTGATACTCCGGGGGCGGTGTCACTGGGTATAGAGAATTTTCTTATAAATCAATTCAGGACACCCTATTATCGGCATTATATTCCATCTCTGCGGCGCATTACACGGTATTGTAACAAGCGATGTATGAAGGACTATTCCTGTACATTCCTGGCAGCGGATGCGGAGATACAAAGGCAGGTAGTGCACACTATAACTGCTTCAGAAACGGTTCGGCAGTATCCTGAGATTCTCGATGATTTTAATTCCCTTATTGATATTACTCTTGAAGGCTGTTTTGCCGATCCGCGGCACGGAGGTAACAGAGAAAAGAGAGCCTGGCAGATACTGGGCGGCACTATCAATGAAGAGTGGTTTAATGCCTGAAAGGGATACTATATTCGACGTCTGTGTTGTGGGCAGCGGTGCCGGCGGCGCTCCGGCCACGGCTTTTCTGGCGAAGCAGGGGCTGCGCGTTGCGATTCTGGAGCGTGGAGTAAATTATTCGGCGCGGGATATCCGTAAAGATGAATTAACTGCCTGCAGAAGGCCCATGTTTCGTCCGGATTACCGCAAAGGCGCCCGGGAGATCCTTTACGGCAATGAACCGCCGTTAAGGGGAAATCACCTCTGGACCGGCACCTGTGTCGGCGGCGGTACACGGGTTATGTCCGGTTTCTTCTTCCGCATGAAAGAGCAAGATTTTACACCACGATCCTCATTTGGCACGGTGGATGGTGCGACTCATCTGGACTGGCCCATTTCCCGCGCCGACCTTGAGCCATACTATGATCAGGTGGAAGCGGATATAGGTATGAGCGGAGACGCCGCTCACATGCCGGATCGAAGGAAACCGTTTCCTTTCCCGCCATTGAAAGAGCATCCGGTGAGTGTATTGCTTGACAGGGGATGTAAATCACTGGGATATCATCCTTTCGCCACGCCGCGCGCGGTACTTTCACAGAAGTGGAATGATCGCGGCGAGTGCAGTTATTCCGGATTTTGCGGCAGCTACGGCTGTATGACCGGCGCCAAGGCAAGTACCCACGAGACCTATATCAGAATGGCGCTGGAAACCGGAAGGGTAACATTGCTTCCACAGCACTATGTATATAGGCTCGATACTGACGGCACCCGTATTACCCGCGCACATTTTTTTAATCCGGATTCTGTACCCGGCACCATACAGGCGCGTATTTTTCTCCTCGCCTGCAGCACTATTGAAACGGCACGCCTGCTGCTTAATTCCCGTTCCGAAAGGTTTCCAAACGGTTGTGCCAATTCTTCCGGGCAGGTAGGGAAAAACCTTACTTTTACAATGCCCGCCGAAGTTACCGGCTTTTTCCCGAAAGAACTTTTTCCGGAACCGAAAGATTGCGAATCTCCATTCGTTCAGCGAAGTATTCAGGACTTTCATACTTTGGAGAGTGATGCACTTGTTTATCCGCGGGGAGGCACGGTGGTGTTCATTCTGCCCCATCCCAATCCGATTAACAGAATGATTGCGCTATCATACGATGAACAGGGTAAAAGAATTTTCGGTCACGCTCTTAAACAGAAGGCCCGTCAGTTTTTCAGTTATAACCATCTGCAGTCGGATACATTTATTGAGTTTCTCCCGAATCCGGAAACGTACGTGACGCTTTCGCATACAGTACGAGATTACTGGGGAATTCCCTCAGCGAAGATTGCGATTCGGCATCACCCTGAAAATATCAGGGTATCACACCATATTGCAGGAAAAGTAGCAGAAATTTTTCAGGCCATGGGCGCAGTCGGTGTACAGTACAATCCCTCGCCCTTTACCGCAGGAGAGGTACAGCACGGCACCTGCCGTTTCGGTACAGATCCGAAAACCACCGTGCTGGATCCACACTGCCGAAGTCATGATATTAAAAATCTGTATGTAACCGATGGCAGCTTTATGCCTTCCGGAATTCCGGTACCGTCAACCTTTACTATCATGGCCAATTCACTGCGGGTGGGGGATTATATTTATCGGAACGGGTAAGGTATAGTATTGAAGGAATCTACAATTATTGCTTTACAAAACCATACTGTCCCGGATAGTTGTAATCTCTTCGTCTGTCACCGGCTGATTGGCATAACAAATACCGCCTGCTGAGATGACAGAAATTTTCAGGTGTTTCCATATGATCTGTAAAGCATAAGCAAATATTTCCGAATATGTTACGGATGATTGATATCGGTTATAAAATAATTTATGTTGTGGTATGTACCGGCACCTAAAACTAGACGGCGAATAGTTGATGAGAAAATTATTATCTATATTTACTGTGCAGGTATGATCCGGTATTTGGTACCAACGGACTATGACAAGATAAGTAAAGGGTAGGTATGAAAAAGTCACTGATAGTTACAGCGGTTTTGTTCTTATTAATCAATGGTTGCGCCCGGAAAAAAGAGTTGACTTTCATGGTCGGCGGTACACCCAATGATTTTGCTTTCTGGGAAAAGGTAATCAGCGATTTTCAGGGGGAAACCGGCATCACAGTCCGGCTGTCGCGCTCCGCGACCCAGACTGAGCTTCGCAGGCAGCAGATTTTTGTTGCCTTGCGGGGAGAGAAACCGGATCCTGATATCATGGTTATGGATATCGCCTGGATTGGACAGCTAGCTGCTTCGGGGTGGCTCGAGCCGCTTGAACAGTATGGGATAGACACATCGATCTTTTTCCATAATATCATAGCTCTTGCTGACATATACAACAACCGTCTTATCGGGGTGCCGTTATATGTTGATGCGGGACTACTTTACTACCGGAAGGACCTGCTTGAGAAATACGGTCACACGGGTCCGCCTGAAACGTGGCAGGAGCTTACCGATATGGCGGTACATATTCAGAATGAGGAGCGCAAAACAAATGGGGACTTCTGGGGATATGTCTGGCAGGGTGCACAGTATGAAGGCCTTGTATGCAACGCGCTGGAATTCTTTACTTCCGCAGGAGGCGGTTTTTTTAACGATGACAACGAACCGATAATCAATGCACAGGAGAATGTCACGGCATTGCAGCGCATGAGTGATTTTATTCTGAAAGATATGATATCACCGCCGAATACCTTTACCGATATGAAAGAGGAGGAGGTTCGTCGTCTATTTCAGAACGGTAATGCCATGTTTCAGAGAAACTGGCCCTATGCCGGAAAGCTCCATGATAAAGAAGGTTCGGCTGTTAAAGGAAAATATGGGACCTCGGTTTTGCCCCATTTCCCCGGAAAACAGAGTGCTGCAACACTGGGTGGATGGCATATCGGTATCTCATCATTTTCTGATAGAAAGAGTGACGCGGCAGCATTCCTGAAATATATCGTATCCTATGAGGTGCAGAAAGGACTGGCAGCCGAACTGGGGCACAATCCCGGAAGGGTTGACGTGTACGAAAACGGGGATCTGAAAACAGGATATCCCGGTCGGCTCAAAGAAATTCTTGTAACCGCAGTTCCCCGGCCGGCAGTACCCTATTATTCGCAGATATCTCTTATACTTCAGAAATATATCAACATGAGCATTTCCGGAGAAATGGATCCGCAGGAGGCACTCAACAGGGCCCAGGACGAAGTGGAGAAAGTAATCAGGAATTATGCCGGTTAGGAAACTGCTCAACCGATTCGAAAAGAGAGAGGTTGTCACAGCCTATTTCTTCCTGTTTCCAGCCGTTTCAGTTGTTGTGGCTTTTGTGCTCATTCCCGTAGCAGGTACTTATTATAACAGTTTTTTCCGTGATGTTACCTATCTGCCAAGAAAGTTCGTCGGGTTGGCTAATTTCAGCAATATTCTTTCTGATCCCGATTTCCTGAATGCTTTTCGATTTACGCTGCTGTTTACAGGCATGACGGTGGCCATTGAGACAGTGTTTGGATTGCTTTTCGCGCTGCTGCTTAATGAGCAGTTCAGAGGACGCTCCATGCTCCGAGCGGTTGTCTTAATTCCATGGGCGATTCCAACAATCGTATCGGCAAAAATATGGAAACTTATTTTTGATTACAGTTACGGGGTGCTTAACTTTTGCATAATTTCCTTTGGCGTTTCAAGTGACAAGATAAACTGGCTCGGCGCCCCAATCGCCGCTTTCTGGGCCCTGGTTATTGCCGAGGTATGGAAAACTACACCCTTTGTCGTTATCATTCTTCTTGCCGGACTACAGGCCTTACCGAAAGAGCTTTACCTGCAGGCACAGATAGACGGCGCAGGTTTGTGGAAACGGTTCCGGGCAATAACCCTGCCGCTTATCCGGCCGGTACTGCTTATTGCGCTTATTTTCAGAACGATTGATTCACTTCGTGTTTTCGACCTGGTATATGTCCTTACCGGAGGCGGTCCGGGCAGCAGCACCAAAACACTTTCAGTTGTTGGATTTGAATGGTATACCAGCGATCTTTTCGGCAAAGGCTCGGCAGTATCGGTTATTACCTTTTGTATAGTGTTTGCCATAACCATTGCGTATTTAAAGATAGGACGATTTCGTGAGAGTCTGCAATAGCAATGTCGAGAAACGATTTACTATTCTTTAGGGAAAAAATGATGAGTGAAAAAACGATAAAGAAAATCATGGTACGTACCGGTATATGTATTCTGGTGCTTTTTACATTGCTACCGGTAGTGTGGATGCTCTGGATATCCCTGGTCCCGCAGCCTGATTTTTTGTTTACCGGTGAGACCGCCTACTCACTTGATAATTATAAAAATATTCTCACAAGTAAATCACTCCACTTTATTGATTATCTCCGGAACAGTCTTATTATTTCCATAGTCGCTGCCGGCATGGTCACTTTTCTGTCCTCCTTCGCCGGCTACGCGGTTTCCCGTATGCGGTTTCCGGGCAACATTGCCATGCCGCTCGCTATACTTGCTCTTTCCATGTTTCCGCCCATAAGTATTGTCGGATATCTCTATCGGGTTTTTGCCTCCATGGGTATGCTGAATACCTATGGTGCATTGATTCTGCCTTACATTGCCCTGGCGGTTCCGCTGTCACTCTGGATAATTATGAGCTACTTTGCACAGATTCCCAGGGACCTGGATAAAGCGGGGTTTGTTGACGGAGCGGGGCGGTACAGAGTTCTTTTTAAGATAATCCTTCCCATTGCACTGCCGGGTATTTTTTCGGCCTTTCTCCTGGTGTTCATCGCCTGTTTTAATGAATTCCTGTTTGCGCTCATGTTTACCGTTGATTTCAGGGCGCAGACTGTCCCGGTGGGTATAGCCCTTTTTGAAGGACTGCATGGCGAGATTCCCTGGGGGAACATCATGGCGGCTTCAGCCGTCGCTTCAATCCCTTTGATCGCTCTGACACTGCTGTTTCAAAAGTATGTTATCCATGGCCTTATGACTGGTTCGGTGAGAGGATAAAGTGTGTTATATTATATGTAAACTAAGGATATACAACCGGTGAAATCGGCTTCAGTATTAATTAGCAACTTGCAGAAATCCTTTGTATCGCTCAAGGGCAAAACCGAGGTTTTAAAATCAATCTCCTTTTCGGTCAGGCCGGGAGAGTTTTTTGTGCTTCTTGGTCCCAGCGGATGCGGAAAAAGCACCCTGCTCAATTGCATTGCCGGCCTCGAGAAACCGTCGTCAGGTTCAATTCAGATAGCAGAACAGGTCGTTGTTGATACCCGGAAAAAAATCTTTGTCGAACCGGCGGCACGTGATACAGCCATGGTATTTCAGAGTTATGCCCTGTATCCCCATATGACCGTTCATCAAAATATTGCATTTCCGCTCACTAATATGAAAAGGAAGTATACAAAAACCGAAATTTGTGAGAAGGTAAAAAATACCGCCCGGTTTCTGCAGATAGAGCATCTTCTCGAAAGAAAACCAAAGGAGTTGTCCGGGGGGCAGCGGCAACGGGTTGCAATCGGCAGAGCCATTGTGCGTCAACCGAAGCTGTTTCTCATGGATGAACCGCTCTCAAACCTGGATGCACAGCTGCGCATGGAAATGCGTGCACAGCTCAAAGAGCTGCAGCGCCGTCTGGCAATTACCACTATCTATGTCACCCATGACCAGATGGAAGCTATGACCCTGGGTGACAGAATTGCCGTTATCAATGACGGTGTCATCCAGCAGATGGATAAACCGGCCGAGGTATACGCGCATCCTGCGAATCCCTTTGTTGCAGGATTCATCGGAGCACCGCCGATGAATTTGATTCACGGGAAACTGGTGAGGGAAGAGAACAAGGTATTTCTGAGAAATCAGGACGCTGATTTTATACTGCCGTTAAAAGCATTACCTGCTGAGAGTCTTGTTGCTCGAACCGGTTGTATTATCGGTATCCGTCCTGAGGATATCCTGATTGGCAAGCCCGGCGAAGGAGCTGTTGATGTAAGCGTCAGTGTTGTGGAGAATGTCGGATCAGAATTTCTCATTCATATTTTCATGGAAAGGGGCACCAAGGTAACTGTGAAATCTTCGCAGAAACCGGACAGCACTGATATTGCTCTTATATTCCCGCCTGAAAAGATTCATCTGTTCGGCTCCTGATGCCGGATTGGATTATTAATTATACTTTACATTTATCCGTAAAAATCTGTTGTCAGTCAATAACACCTCTATTATTTTACATATAACTGCTCTGAATTCATATGGTTAGTTGTATATGAGCCGGAATCCTTCTGTATAGCCTGTTCAGAGGGAAAGTAATTATACAATTGTACGTGAATTTATCTTACAAGGAGCCAACCTATGTGGCCTTTTAATAAAAAGGAAAAACCGAAGACAATTCTTGACGAACCGCGTTATAAGGATAAACCGGTACTGCTGCTCTTCGAGATTTTTGTATTGGACACCATTGGGCGGCTCTCTGCAGAAAAACGAAAAGGAATTCAGGAGTTGCATATAAAAAAGCTTTTTAATACAAAGGCAGAGCATTGGAAACCTGCTTTGCGGGAAGTTTTACAATTGTCGAATACCATAGAAGTGGCCATTCAGAACAGCTGGATCTCCAGGCTGAGTGAAAATGGCGATACTGATGAAAACATTGATGTTGAAGCATTTGCCAGGGAATTTACTGATCACTATTTTGCACAAAACAGCCAGGTGGATGTGTGGGCTGAAGGTACTCTGAAACAGGCAAAAGAGCGAATAGCTGAATATAAGAAAAAAGGCTTTTTAGCGGTTCAAACCACGTAGTCTTTGTACGCAGTTACTATTGAAAACAGAATTACCTTTTCCATTTATTTTGTATTAGATAGAGAGTTACTCCCGGTAATTTCCTGCGGTACTAGTATGAAGCGAAATAATACACAACAGTCATTATATCAGAGAATCTACACTGTGGTGAGCAGGATTCCGTATGGTAAAGTTGCTTCGTATGGACAGATTGCCGAACTGGTAGATCGATGCACACCGCGTATGGTTGGCTATGCTATGGCCCGTGTTTCGTTTGATATGGATGTGCCGTGGCATCGGGTAGTAAACAGTAAAGGTATGATCAGCACGCGGGCCGATGGAAAACCGTGTGAGGAGCAGCGGTTTCTGCTTGAGAATGAAGGGGTCGGATTTGATGAGAGCGGCCGTATCGCATTGAAAGCTCTTCGCTGGAAGCCGCATTACCGGCGGGCATGCAAGGAGGACCATCCCGCGTCTCGGTAGATGTCAACCACTAAGTACAAGAGAAAATTCTACCCCATGCAATAAAGTTATTATATACTATGTATAAGATTTTCCGGTAGTGATTTTCATTGTGGTGAATAAAGGAGCTGGGTGCATGAAGAAGCGATGGTACGATAAAGATAAAAGACTGGCGAAACAGTTGGATGCTTTCATGAAGGTGCATCCGAAATATAGGTATACCATTATTCAAGGCATTCTTGATATTATAAAGCATTCAGATCAGGATATTCTCAACCGGTTTGTCGTACCGTCGGATATTGAGAAGTGGAGCAGGCGCTGGTACGATGATGAACCGATGTTCTGGCTGGTAATAAACAGCCTTAAATATGCAAAAGAAAAGCTTCTTAAAGAAGTCGCCAGTTATATGGAAGAGCAGATGCAGTTGATTGTTAAATAGACAACGGTCAGAGTACCGACAAAGGGGCATAATGAGGTCGCAATTGACGGATTCTTCAACACAATTACATCAGGTACTTGTTTACTCCTCCCGGGAGCGTATGAGGAATGTCATATCCATTGGTCTTTTGCAATGCAATTATCAGGTTATTGAAACAAGTAATCCCTATATAGCAGTTATGAAGGTATTACAATTCTTGCCTGATATTGTAGTTGTTGATATTCCCGAGGCCAATACAAAAGGTTTTCTTATTGTCAATGCGCTAAAAAAAAGCGTTCAGACCAGGCATATACCAATTCTTATCGTCATACCCTCGACTCCGGCAGATATGGTTAACACTTTGAAAGAAGAATATCGTGACAGCGAGATAGCCGATAGTATTGATGAGGTAACGGTTCTTACCTATCCCTTTAATTTTGCACTGCTCGTTGAAACAATCAAAGGAATCATACCTCCAGAGTAATGATATATTTTTTCTATGACCATATTTTTTTAAGAAAGGTGCCGGAATATGAGCTGTTTGTATCGCTTTGGTGTCTCGCTTGACAGAAACCTTATCGAAGATTTTGACAAACATATCAAACTCGACAATTACAAAAACCGCTCTGAAGCTATTCGGGATCTTATACGGGAAGAGCTGGTACGAAAGCAGTGGAAATCCGGAAATATTGTCGCCGGTGCAATCTCAATTACCTATAATCATCATAAGCGTGAGCTGGTTAACAGGCTGATGGAAATCCAGCACGACTTTCACAATATTATCATATCAACCCAGCATGTTCATCTTGATCGCCACAACTGTCTTGAGATAGTTGCGGTAAAGGGCAAAGCCCGCGAGGTCAATAATCTTGCCAAGAAGCTGAAATCGGTCAGAGGTGTTTTTCATGTTGCGCTGAATATGTCGACAACGGGTAAGGATTTGCATTAGCGTACAAATAGACACCACATCGGAAAATTCGATGGATAGTTACACTCTTTTCCGAGGGAAAAGTTTAGCCGTACTCACCGAATTCGTACACAGAGAAGGGGTGCGACTGCTGAAGAAACGACACCTGTTTCATATGAGTTGCAGTATACTATGAAAATTTTGTATTACGATTGTTTTGCAGGTCTGAGTGGAGATATGAACCTTGGGGCGATGATCGATCTGGGTGTTGATCGGGACTATCTCATTGCTGAATTGAAAAAGATACCGCTCAAAGGATATCGGTTAGCGGTTACCCGTGATAAGCGGAACGGTATCGAAGGAACCAGGGTGGATGTAGTTCTTGACAAAAAAAAGCACGGTGCAGGGTACTCCCATCCGGAAAGAAATCTCTCTTCCATAAAAGAACTAATCGAAGCAAGTCAACTCAACTCGACCGTCAAGGAGTGCAGCAGCACAATATTTGCCAGAATTGCGGAAGCGGAAGCAGAAGTACACGGGATGCCGATTGATAAGATTCATTTTCACGAAGTCGGTGCAGTGGATTCAATTGTGGATATTGTTGGTGCCGCTCTCTGTCTTGACTATCTCAAGGTTGATACCGTACTATGCAGTACGGTGGAACTTGGCGGCGGTTTTGTAACCTGCAGGCATGGTACTATCCCGGTACCGGCACCGGCAACGGTGGAAATTTTACGGGATATCCCGACGAGAGTAGGTACCGTGCAGTATGAAACAACAACACCCACCGGTGCCGCAATACTTGCCACCGTGGTTGATACCTTTACCGACACTGCGGATATACGTATCGAAAAGGTAGGGTATGGAATCGGTCACCGGGAGATGGAGATTCCCAATGTCGTGCGGGTATTCCTCTGTACCGGAGCGGACGAATCGAAGGATACACACAGTGAATCAGCGGTTGTAATCGAGTGTAACATTGATGATATGAATCCGGAGTTATACGATCATGTTATGGAGAAATTGTTTGATAACGGTGCGAGCGATGTGTTCTTTACACCGATAACCATGAAAAAAACACGGCCCGCGATAACACTCAGCGTTCTCTGCCGGCCTGCTGCCGAGGATACCATTCTGGAAATACTTTTTACAGAAACGCCGACACTGGGTATTCGAAAGTATCCGGTGAATAAGATAATGCTTCAGCGGAAATCATTTACCGTACATACACAATATGGTGACGTGACGGTAAAGTCGGGATATTATAAGGGTAATATGGTAAAATCAAAACCTGAATACAATGACTGTAAAAGAATTGCACGGGAAAAGAACATTTCAATTCAGGAAGTGTATAAAGCCATAGAATCGACACTAAAGGAAAATACCGGTGAGAGCTGAAGGGTATAGCAAACAGGAAAGAGAGGCAGATAAAAAAAGGAATGATAATGGACACTGAAGATATAAAGCGTCTTTTAGCGCAGGTAAAGACGGGTGCAATGGACATTGAAGCGGCGGTAGACCGTCTGAAGGATTTACCCTTTACGGATATCGGACATACCAAAATTGATACGCATCGGGAATTGCGGCAGGGATACCCGGAGGTAATCTATGGTTCCGGAAAAACGGTTGCACAGGTGCGGGACATTGTGAAAGCCATGCTGAAGCGGGACAACAATATTCTGATAACCCGTGTTTCCGGGGAGATGTATACTGAAATAAAGAAGCTTTCAAAACAGGCGGTATATCATGAGACTTCCCGCATTATTCATATTAAGCGAAAGGAAATTACCGGTCCGGAGACCTATATATCTGTCGTTACCGCCGGGACATCCGATATTCCCGTCGCGGAGGAGGCTGCTGTGACTGCGGAGGCGCTGGGTAACAAGGTTAAGCGGATTTTTGATGTGGGGGTGGCGGGTATCCACCGGGTAATGGATAACCTTGCGGTAATCCGGGATTCAAAGGTAATTGTTGTCGCGGCCGGTATGGAAGGTGCACTGGCCAGTGTTATCGGAGGACTGGTTGACAAGCCGGTTATCGGTGTGCCCACCAGTATCGGTTATGGAGCCAGTTTCGGTGGTTTGTCGGCACTGCTCGGTATGTTAACCAGCTGTGCAAGCGGTGTTTCTGTCGTCAACATTGATAACGGCTTCGGTGCCGGTTATGTGGCGAGTATGATTAATAACTTGTAACGGGGACCGCGGTTTCAGTCATCCTGACCGACGCGGTGAATTTTAATCAGGTTGGTGGTTCCGCTCTTTAATGCCAGCCCGGCCACTATTATAATCAGATCATTTCTTTTTACGAATCTCCTGTTCAGGATATGCTCGACACCTGCTGTAATCAGCTGTTTCGTATCATTAAGCGGATCTATTAACAAGGGAATAATACCCCACATCAGGGCAAGACGGTTATACGTTTCTGTAAACGGTGTAAAGGCATAGACCGGCCGGGACGGTCGCTGCTTTGAAATAAGTCTCGAGGTTCTGCCCGACCAGGAAAAGGTGACAATAGCCTTCGCATCCACCTCGTGGAGAATATTTACCGCCGATTGCGCGACCGCGTGTGTAATAACATCGGTCCGATTCCTTTCATACTGTATGTTATAAGTCATGAACGGTGAGTGTTCGGCATCATCGGTGATTCGTGCCATTGTCTGCACTGTTTTCACGGGATACTTCCCGACAGCCGTTTCTCCTGAAAGCATGATTGCATCCGTACCGTCAAAAATAGCGTTTGCCACATCAGAGGCCTCGGCACGGGTAGGTATCGGGTTATTAATCATAGTTTCAAGCATCTGAGTGGCAGTGATCACCGGTTTGTTTGCCAGGATTGCCCTGTGTATAATATTTTTCTGGATTGTCGGCACCTGCTCCGGTCTGAGCTCGACGCCGAGATCCCCCCGTGCGACCATGATACCATCTGCAGCATCGAGTATCTCATCAAGATGCTCCACCGCTTCAGGTTTTTCAATTTTAGCGATAACCGGGATAGACGAGGCGTATCTTTTAAGAATGTTCTTTACGTGGTTAATATCATGGGCATTACGGACAAATGAGAGAGCAAAATAGTCTATATTGTTTACAATACCGAACAGTAAATCTTTTTTATCCTTATCCGTTAATGATGGTGTAGAGACGGATACACCGGGTAGGTTGATGCCTTTATGCTCGTTTAACATACCGCCGGTAATTACCCTACAGATAATAGAATCGGCTGTTTTCGATTCGACTTTCAATTCGATAAGACCGTCATCAAGAAGAATTCTATCACCCTCAGTAACATCCTGAGCCAGATTTTTATAGGTGGTAGAAATTATTTCTGCTGTTCCGGGTATGGTTTTCGTTGTTATGGCAATAGAGGCATTCTTTTTAAGGAGGACAGGTTTCCCCTCCTGAAGAGTCCCTATTCTGATTTTCGGTCCCTGAAGATCGCCTAAAACCGCGATCGCTTTATTCATTTTCTTTGCCTCAGCACGGATATTTTTAATAATTTCTTTGTGCTCCCGCTGCGATCCATGCGAAAAATTGAGCCGCGCCACGTCCATACCTGCGGAGATGAGTCTTCTCAATGTGGTCCTGCTTCGAGACACCGGACCGATTGTGGCAATTATTTTTGTCATATTGAACATACTATACTTCTCCGATAAAAAATAAAACGCGATTACCGGGTTATTCCACTTTTTCTATGATGTGTCGTACCTGTTTTGACAAATCGTTTAGCCGGAATTCGATGGAATGTAATATCCAGAATTGAAAATGTTCGACTTTCATCTGTTTATACATCATCCATATAATTTTAACCGAGATAAGAAATATACCGAGTTCCAGAGAAAGAAGTGGTGGTAGTGGAAGATCTACATCCAGAGTATGTTTAAGGGTGTCCAGAAGTAACAGGATGCCGATGGCTGCAATGAAGACACTATTAATAATGGTATCATGCCTTGTCGAGGTGGAACCGCCAATCTGACCAACAAGCATCCGTATTTTTTCCTTCTCCTTTTGAAACTGTTCAAGTTCCTCCTGTAATGACTGGGAATCAGATATTGTCATTAAGCACCTTCCTTGTTAAAAGCAAGCATAATATTTTCCGGTATGATTCGAATCTATTACTTTCTTTCGTTCTGCCGCTGTATTCTTTGCGCTAAAAGGCGGGATAAGAACAGTGCATAGTGCGGTTTTTGTTTGATAGCTTCAACAAATTCTTTTTTTGAAATTTTAATAAGCTTACCGTCAGTTTCTGCCGTAACGGTTGCACTCCGTTGGTTGTTAAGGAGAAAGGACATTTCACCGACGAATATATCATCAGCGGTTAATGTGGAGACGACGTTGTCGTTCACGATAACATCATACTTACCTTTTACGATATAGAACAGGTAATTGCTCGGTTCTCCCTTCTTAAAAATTATATCACCGGATTTTGTGTCAACACTCTGCAGATTATAAAAAAGTCCCGGCATGATTGCCGTTTCCGGCGCTTCATACCCAATCTCGAAACTGACCTCATTACCTTTTTCATTATAGGAAAGATTCTGGACAACATTTTTTGTCAAAAGAATACCGCGTCCGTGGAGTTTGAGCAGGTTTTCAGCTTTCCTGGCATCCTGAATTTTACGCCAGTCAAATCCGTCCCCTTCGTCGGCAATAAAAAAATTTGCACTGATCGGGGTAATGGTATATTCAAAAGTGACTTTTTTGTCGGCAATACCGGGTTCTTCAGCACGCTTCTTTATCAATCCGTCAATAGTACCGTGCTTCTCAAGCCAGGCTGATTTTTCGTTGTAGTCGATTTTGCAGTTTCCATGCTCGATGGCATTCAACAGCATTTCATTGATGGCGAGCTGGAGATTGAACTTTTTATCAACATCAAGTTTATTTGAGTTGTAAAGAAAATTACAGATCAGATTTACATAACACTTGACTTCCAGCGGATCGTTGTCCAGTTTAAAGGAGCCGGAGATGTTTTTAACAATATCGGATCCAATTTCACGCTGGAAAAGTATGCGACGGTTTTTGAAAATTATTGAAAGAATTTTTGCAAAATTATCCGAAAGTTCATCATGCGGGAGATCTACGATAATATTGGCGCCACGAATATCTTCCACTTTCTGCATTGTATCGAAATCTTTACAAAACGCAATGATTCCGCCGTGCAGGAGCCAAGGATCTTTCATGATGGTGTGCAGCAGTGCAAAGGCGTCAAATCCTTCGTCTGAGAAGTTAATAAAAACCAGTTCGGGCATTTCGATATTCAGGTATTCTACCGCTTGCTCGGTATTGTTGATTTGAATAACCTGAACCGTTTCTTCTTTACATTCTTTTACCTGTTCTACGATGTTTGCAAAGAGTTTTTCATCAGTGGTAATGAAAGGGATAGTATACATAACACTGTCCTTATAAGAGCCGCGGATATTCGTTTTATGTTTTATATTATACACTACCAAAACATAATTTACACCTCATTTTTTGGATTAATCAACCTCCCAATGAACAGGATAGTACCGGTGCTGTTT
Organism: uncultured Fibrobacterota bacterium; assembly: GCA_964543525.1. GTDB lineage: Bacteria > Fibrobacterota > Chitinivibrionia > Chitinivibrionales > JANQEN01 > CBDVBE01. Next base: position 34,112 of record CAZIYW010000051.1, read on the forward strand.
TCGCGGATGAAAAATATAAACGGATGATCCGCCAGAAATTCTTCGGGTGGTGTCGGCATCGAGAGTTTTCTCATCGTGACCGCAGTTGCTGCCGCCGCCTCGGTTCCTTCCTCATGTACGTCAATATATGCTTTATGGACAACTTCATCAATAAATAACTCCTTTTTCTTTGTCATACCACTGAAATCTGCTTTACCTGAAAAGGCAAGTTTCATCCCCATGGCTAAAAGTGTCTTTTTTAATTCCAGCGCCAGGGTTACGGTAAACTTCGGTAAAAAGATATTTACCTTCTGTTCATATAACGTATTCATGTACTCGTTGAGCATAGACGCCGATAATGACTGATCAAGTTTGGATAATCCCTCTTTTGCCCGTGGGAGCAGGATAAACAGTGATACCACTCTGTCTTCATAAGGAAGTTCGAGGACCTGTACGGTAGAATCCCCCCGATAGTTGCACATCTCGCTTTTATACATGAATGGTACGGTAACGGTGTTTTCTCCATCAAGGTAAAACTGCCTTTCCCGTGTGCGAGAGGTGTCAAATTTTGTTTTCCACATTCCTTTAAAGTATATGGCATTAGTCAGGATACATCTTGTCTGACGGTTTATCATACCCTTTTTAATAAGATTCTGGATTTTCTGCTCTGTTTTATCAGCCACCCAGAGGTTGATCTTTTTTCGTACCGGCTCCGATTGTGCAAAATTAACGGTAAAAAACCCGGCCCCGTATTTTTCTTTTGTCACATTAAGAAAGGGCTGCAGAAATGTGTAGTTTTTCTGAAGCCATAGGCTGTTAGCTGCTGACAGTTGTATTCCCTCAATTACCTGAACCGTATTGATTCGGTTCTGTACTTCTGCAAAGGAGGTATGGAATCGATCCTGGTCCCGGTCGAAATGGAGCACGGTCGCCATCTCTTCCGCTGTATTTCCCCGTGCGCCGGCATAGGTCATGGCCAGAGCGGTGGATATACTGTAGGGTGAAAAAAACAGATTCCCCTGCGTTTCGGATAATATAGTATACAAATCACAGGCAAATGCGTTAATGCCTTCATGGGCAGGTATCTCAGGAAGGTTTTCCGCTGCCGTCTCTTTTTCAGCAGATTCTTCAGCCTGCTTGTTATTTGCATCCTTTATCGTTTCCTTACAGGCGCCATTCAGTCCGCAGAGCAGGACAGCAATGCCGATAAGACCATACATAAGAAAATTCTTTTTTATAAGTTTACGCATAGGGTTACTCCTTGATAAAGATTTTTGTATAGTAACTGTAGTTTTTTCCGGGTATACAGATGAATGATTACCCCGGCACCGGCAGCGGAGTAGTGCGGCATGATATTTCTTTTCCTGCCGCTTACAGTTCGTGTGTCCGGTATATACCCATTCTGAAAGATAAAAAACTTAAGCGAAAGGTTTTTTACAATCCGGAGTTGAGTATTTATCCGTCCCTGCAGTCCGATACGGGGACTGTGGAGATAAATACTGTTGATGCTGAGAACATGATACGCGGCCATCAACGATACCGTAAAACGAAAACTGAAAGGAGCACTGTAATGATGCTTGCCCGGATACTTAAGCAGGTTCAGGCCGATAAGGTTCCAGTCAATATAGGCATCCCATGCTTCATGCTTCCCGCTGTAGGAGAAGGCAAGGGTGTTGGGGATTAACAGATGACCGATATAAATCTCATCACCTAGAAAACGGCGGTATTTCCTCGCGACCTTTTTCTGTACGGCAGATTTTTTTAATAATGCCTTTCCATCAATATCGAGAATGGCAGTAAGGGGAAAAAAGTCTCTCAGGCCTGCCCACGGATAGGCGACACCGCCTGCAAGATGGATATCCAGCCGTACCGGCACTTCCTTAGAAAACGTAATGACAGGAAGACAAAAAAGTAAAAAAAAGAGATTACGGCTGTACTTTACACTTTTCATAAAAAGAATAGTATCCACTATCTTATGATGAAACAGCAATCCGTGTATTTCGTATTATTATATATCACAATTGAATATAATTCAAAAACTAATCATTGGCATGAAGACAATTGAATAAGGTGTTCGTGTAAGTTTCGCCGTCTGATGAACAGTCCCATTTCCGGGACGCCCAGTCCCGAAAATGAGACGGTGCATACATGCAACCATTGCAAATTCGTGCCTTTTGGACAATTTTATCCCGGCATGGTTTTTGAATTATTTTTCTATCTATCTAACAACTTTTACAGAAACACTCTCATTATGAAAGGTAAAGAAAATGAAATCATCCATCTCTATGTTTGCAGCAACATCCATACTGTTTGTTATGTCATGTTTCTTATCCTGCACTCATGATTCCGGTACTTCAGTCAACGAAGAAACCTTTGTGATATATCTGAAAACCGAAGGCGGGGGTTCTCTTTCCATCACGCA
>CAZIYW010000052.1:0-13973 GCA_964543525.1 uncultured Fibrobacterota bacterium
AAAAAATTAGCTTTTTATACCTATTTTTCCATAATCATCTTTTCACCTCTTTTCCGGGATACATGAGAAGTATCCGTATTACAGTAAGAGTCTTAATTTATTTTAACTGATTAACAATTGCGGTAATATATCAATATGCATTTATCCACATAATTCATAGATTTATAGAAAACAGTGGAATCATAAAGGAGTGAAAATGATTACCCAATTTCACCATAAAGAATTTCTACCACTAGAGAAAATCTGTGCAAAAAAAGAGGAATTGGGCTCTTGTATCAGTTTGGTAATACCAACCAGTAATGAAGAAACAACCGTTGGCGATATTGTTACCGTTACCAGAAAAAGGCTTATGGAAAGCCAGCCACTTCTTGATGAAATAATTGTTATTGACGGTGATTCTGATGACAATACCGTTCGCTGCGCGCGGGAATCAGGTGCTACGGTGTACCAGGTGAGTGAGATAGGTGATAATAAAATTGTCTCTGGAAAGGGGAGCGCATTATATAAGTCCCTTTCTGTTGTGCAGGGTGATATTGTTGTTTGTATTGACGCTGATATCAGGAATTTTGACGAACGGTTTGTTTATGGATTGATTGCTCCACTTTTATATAATGAAAATTTGGCATTTGTGAAAAGTTATTATACCCGTCCAATGATTGTTGACGATATAACCCTTGATAATTATGGCGGTCGAGTTACTGAAATTCTTGTCAGACCGGTGTTGTCTGCATTTTATCCTGAATTGGCAAGGTTTTATCAACCTCTGTCAGGAGAATACAGTTTCCGAAAGGAAATTATTTCGCATCTTCCGTTTTATTCAGGATACGGGGTGGAGATCGGACTTATTCTGGATATGTATAAGCAATTTGGCTTATCGGCAATTGCACAGGTTGATATGGATTGCCGTTGTCACAGGAACCGTCCCGTAGTAGATTTGGGAAAGATGGCCTTCGGTATCCTGCAGGTATTGTTGAAAAAACTGGAGGAAGATGGTAAAATTTCTTTCAGTGAGAGAATATATTCAAAGATGATTTCCCTTAATAATTATCAGTGGGAGGAGACACCTATTGAGGAAATTAAGTTACTTCCATTGCGTCATTAATCGGAGGATGGTATGATAACCGAGCTACCGTTAACCGCTATGATTATCATAGTCATTGCCCTGTTAGCCCTTTTTATTATTTTGAGAAAATTGACATTGCCAAAAAGTTTTTATGAGAACCAGGCAAAGCGTGAGGAATTGGCTAAGATGAAATTATGGTACGCTAACAGAGAAAAGGAAGAGTCAGGAAGTACCGACCATAACGAGGAACCTCCTGCAGAACCAACGGTATAGACAGAAGTGATTCTAATAGTGAAAAGGACTTGGGAAAGGTGACAAAAAGACTATTAAATCTGCATGAAAATTTTAGCTTTTTTAACTTCTTCGGAGATCTCTTCTAAAATAGGGAGAAGATTCTTTTCATTAAGTTTTAATGTTTTCCATACATGTTCGGCCAGGGATGGAATTTTATTATCGCCGCCGTTGCCGAAATCCAAAGCCCGCACAAGAATATCCGCGCAATGGACAATTGATATGGTAATGAAATGATTCTGGTTTTTTGTAGGATTGTGATGATGACACACGGCCTGCTGGAGATTTGCAGGCAGATTCCAGTTTTTAGCGATAATGCCGCCAATTTCCTGATGGGTTGTATTATATAGTTCCCTCTCGCTGTCGAAAATGAGTATGTTTTTTTCACGGACATTGCGGGTGATCTCGTTAAATTCCTTCGGTAGATACTGGCACAGGATAATCTTGCCTATGTCATGAATAAGGCCGGCAATGAAACACTCTTCTCTGTCCTGGTTGCCGATATGCTTGGCAAGCGTCTGAGCAGCGGCACCGCACGCAATGGAGTGGATCCAGAATTTTTCCATATCAAATCCGGCGAAGTTCTCTCGACCCTTTTTGAATGTTTCGAATATCGATGCCGTAAGTACAATATTTTTTATGGTGGAAAATCCAAGAATAACTACCGCGTGGGTTATGGTACTGATTCTTCCGGGGAATCCATAGAACGCTGAGTTTACGAGTTTGAGTACCTTTGAAGCCAGTGCCTGATCCTTGGTAATGGCTCTGCCAACTTCTTCAGCCGACGTCTGCGGGTTTTTCAGGAGTGTGGTTATCCGTTCCAGTACTGTAGGAAGTGTGGGTATGGTCGAGATGTTCGATACCGTTTCGAGGATGTCAGTTTTATTTTCCACAATACCTTCCTACTCTGCATTACTTCTTGTTTTAAAGGTATACACGGCGTTAAAAAGCTTCTGCATTGTCGGGTCATCCATGACATCAGCGAATTTAACCTGCAGTTGTTCACGGATTTCTTCCGGTGAAACTTCAATGGAAGGTTTTTTCTCTTTGTGTTCCTCTTTACCTTCAATACATACGAAAGATATACCCCAGTTTTTTAACCGGCGCCCCATGGTAACGGTTAATTTTGTTCCCTTATTAAGAAGAGCGCTACCTGAGGAGCCATATACTTCCCGTGCTAAAACCATACCGTCTTCAATGTTTTCAACAAGGATTTTTTTCATTGCCGGTGTCTTTTACTATTGTACTGAAGAAATGTATAGAGTTAAAATATTAACGTCACCACTGAAAAGCAAAAACAAAAATCATATAATTATCTTTATAACATGCTAACATTGTTGTAATTTATAATTCAAGATAATTTTGAAAAAAATTATAAGTAGGATACACTATGCGTGATATAGTGCGTTTTCCTCGCTCTGTCTTCCTGGGGATTATACTGGGTGTTTCATCTGCCGGTGCGGAAAGTATTCTTGATAGAATCGGATGGAAGGGTGCTACGGGTCCGGTTATTGTAATTCTTACCGTTATTTTCTCCTCGATAGCGGCTTTCTTAATCCTGTATTATTTCCGTCAGAGATATTCCCGTTACCGTGCTAAAAGGCGCCATTCAGAGCAATTGTTTGCCGAAACGATTGAACGGCTGGGTTTTACCCCGCGTGAGCATGCCAGAATACGGCAGGTGCTGAAACATGAAAATGTCAGTGAACCGCAGGTGATTTTTCAGTCAATATCGCTCTATGAACGATGCATTGACAAAGAGGTGAAAAGCCTTCTTGCACGCAATATTTCGCCGGAGTTGCGCCGGGAGGAGAATGACCTGTTGCATAGTATCCGCCGGAAAGCAGGGTTTCATCACCTTGCTCTTGAGCATCCTCTTGTTTCAACCCGTAATATTGCTATTGGACAGACCGGTGCGATCTATGGGCGGAACCTTAAAAGACCGTTGATTCAGCAGGCTTCGGTGGTTGACAGTAATGAATTCATTTTTTCTCTGCAATACAATGTCGACAAAGAGGACGTTTGTTATATTCAACCAGGTGATGAAATAAAATTTGCTTTTTCACGGCAGAATGACAGTGTCTATGGGGTGCCACTGGAGGTAGTCTCCGCAGAGGGAGCCGGGATCATTGACGTGTATCATACGCTTAACCTAAGAAGGAATCAACTCCGTCAGTATGTGCGTATCGAGTTAACCCTGCCGGTGAAGTTTCGTCTTATTAACACCGCAGATCCGGAAAAAAGTGATATTCGACGCGGCGAATCCGTTGAATCAAAGATGTCTGATATCAGCGGCGGTGGTTTAAGTTTTATCTGTGAGCGCTCCCTGCGCGTCGGGGATCTCATTTCACTGGGATTCGATCTGCCGAATGCAAAATTTGTCGGTGTTTCAGGAAAAGTGTTACGTATCAGTTTGCAGGAAGGTAAATCAAAAACATTTTATAGACATCACGTACAATTTATCAACCTTGAGCCTCGTCGGCGTGACTTGATCGTTAAATATGTTTTTGACAAACAGAGACAGATTAATCAATGGCGATAGAACAATTGTTGCCATGGCCGGGTAAACGCATCATTACAGACAGTAATTATGTCCTTTACAATAAAGATTGCTGGTTTCGGAAATAAAAGGGAAATACTTACTTCAGAAACAGCACGGTATATTCGTTGGTTAAGGCCGTATGCAAACGTCTCTATTACATTATTAAAAACGTCATCATACAAGAAAAGGAGGCGTGAACAGCAAGTTGAGGAGGAAGGGAAGCGCTTGATGCTGCTGTGGCCTGATCCCTCTTATCCGATTGCTCTTTCAGAGGAAGGGAAGTCTTTTACCAGTGCATCATTTGCAGAGTGGCTGGCGAAGCGACGTATACAGAGGGTGCCGTTGGTGATTACCGTTGGCGGTGCGTATGGACTTGCCCCCAAACTGAAGCAAGAGTGCAGGGAAATACTGAGTCTTTCGCCATTGACCTTTCCTCATCGTTTATGTTATCATATACTGCTCGAACAGCTGTATAGGGCATGTACTATTTTAGAAAATCATCCATACCACAAATAATTAACAAAAGAAAATGGAGGGGCAACATCGGGAGTAATAAAAACCTGAACCGTGAAAAAACAGAGGATGTTATGAAAAAAACAACAAAGAGGGTAACTGGTGGCGCTTTTGCCGGAGACTCCGGAGGAATTCCATTCAGAATACTGCTTGTCGTACTTACTTTGATTATTGTCGGCGGAAGTCTGTATGTACTTCTTGAGAGCCAGAAACGGAAAAATAAAATTGATCATAGAAAAGCAACTGAATTGAGCGAATATGGATTACAGTTGTTCATGGAGCAGATACTGGAGAAATTAAATACGGAAGGGGATATTGAGGGGATACAGAAGACGGATTATGACGATGGCTGGTATCGGGTGACTGTTGAAACCTCTCGAAGTGACACAGCGCTCCATCTGACGATACTCTCAGAAGGCGGCAGTGGAAAACAGGTTGTTGAACGGACACAAAAGATCACCTTATATAAATCGAAGGAAGATGATAATGCCCAATGGCGGCCCAAGGTGGAATAAATGTTATGTTGAAAACCTGCACCGGGCGAAGCTGTCGGTTATCTACTCTTTATTGATACAGACGACAGAACGCTTCTTCACTAGTGCGTCCCCCACATATTGTAGGAGGTATTTATTCTGAGATATATGTGGTGCTTTTTATTTGTCAAGAATAATTTTTTCTTCTTTTTTATTGACATTTTTTTGCCATAGTGATACTTATATTAATGTAACTCTATTTTATAGTGCCAGTTAGAGGAATTACTTAACTCTGAATCTTAAGTGGCCTGTAATAATCACTTTATTTTTTACTTACTATAATGAATATTTTCAAAAAACTTCGCGGCGAAAATTCTACGGTAGGCCTTGATATCGGCAGCTATGCAATCAAGCTGGTAAAAATCAATCACCGTAAAGATGAATATTACCTTGAGGCTGTTGGGATCAAAGAACTGGAACGGGGTATTATTGAAAGTGGTGATATTAAGAACAAGGAGGGTTTTATAGAAGCGGTAACCACCTTAATCAATCAATGTGATCCGTCAATAGTTAATGTCGTTATTTCAATGTCCGGTCATGGTATGTTATCTGAGAAGTTTAATTTCAAGATAGACCCGAATGATAACGTGGAGGAAACGATATTATGGGAGGCGGGGCAGCGAAGCCCTTTTGATGTTGATGACATTACCCTTGATTATAAGATATTGCGTCAGATTAGTGATAAGAATGAAATTGAAGTTCTCCTTGTTGCTGCAAAAAATCAAATCATGCAGAATTATATCGATTTGTTGTATGAAGCGGGACTTAGACCCCTCATTGTCGATGTCGATGCTTTCGCAATAAATAATTGTTATTCGCTGGAAAGTTTTTCTGAAGGCCCCGGAGGGACTGTTGCCCTGATTAATGTCGGACACAGCTTGACAAACATAACTTTTGTAAAGGATGGGTTGTATCATTCGACGCGTGATGTCGCGACGGCGGGTGATTTTTTCTGTAAGACGCTGCACAGAAATCTGGGGATATCTGAAGAAGATGCAGCCGAGGTGTTAAAGGGAAACATTGATTCTTCGCTTGATACCAATCTCATTCAGCGGGCAATTGAATATGCATTTGAGGAACTGTCTTCGGGGATTGATCTGGCATTTTCCTATTTTAAAAGTTCGGAAAAAATTGAAAAAATTGACAAGATAGTATTAAGCGGCGGCGGCGCCTATATTCCGAATATTGTTGAATTTCTGGAGGAACGCCATAATACCAAGGTGCAGCACTCAAATCCTCTGGCGTTTTTGCATTATGAACCGGGGCTCTTTGGGACGGTTAATCCGCAGCAAATATCGGCCTTTATGACTATTGCCGTCGGACTGGCATTAAGGAAAGTTATTGAGTAATGGTTGAACGAATAGAGATTAATCTGTTGCCGGCCGAATATCGGGTCCATTTAACCCGGTTCTACCTGCAACGGGAAATACTGATACCGTTGCTGATATTTCTCGCGGTGGTACTTTTCTTTGGCGGATGGACATTCTGGCTCAATACACAGATTGGTATTCTGTCAAGAAATATTACGGAAACAGAAGAAGAGATAGCGCGGAATAAACATATCCTTGTCGAAATAAACAAGCAAGAGGAGCACAGGAAACTGGTACAGCAGAAAATACGCGCGCTGCAGCGTATTGATGTAAACCGGGAAAAATGGATACGTCTCCAGGAGGTATTCTGTGAGAAATTGCCTGAAGTTACCTGGGTGGAAAAAATAGAGGAACGAAAGGATAGACCGAACTCTCTCGAGGTTGAAGGAAAAACCTACTCATTCTCGGAAGTTGCATTATATATGTCCGCATTGACAGAGAGTGAGTTTATCAATTCAGTCGATCTGGTAAATATCGAGCAGATAGGCGGTGCAGAAAAAATTTTTCGGTTTGTTATAATATGTCAAATCAATCCGGATGCACGACTGCAGAGTATCGTTAACCGGAAAAATAAACGGTAGTATACATTATGAGATTACCCGATTTAAGAAAAATTGATATCCGGAATCCAAAAATCCAGGGCATGCTCGGTATCGTTATTGCCACTGTTGTCGTTGGCATATTATCGTACGAATATCTTATAAAGGAAAATGATGCAAAAAAAAGGCAACTCGAATCCACCTATGAACAAAAAAAGAATGAGCTGAATAAAATAAATTCCATGAGACCCCGGCTGGCGAGGCTTCGGAAGGATAATGAAAAGTTACAGTTACAACTTGACTCATTACGTTCAATATTTCCCGATAAAAAGGAGGTGCCCAAACTGATACACGAGATAACAAAGGTGGCAAGCCAAGCCGGTATTTTTACCAATAAATTTAATCCGCTTCCCGATGTCGTTCGGGAGCATTACATCGAAAATAATTATTATATGTCGGTCGTAGGCGGCTATCATGAGCTGGCTGACTTTTTCAGTTATCTTGCAGAATTCGAATTGAAAATCAATTTAACGAACGTTTCTATACGGATGAATCCCGGCGTTGCCTCGTCAATTAAAGAGTATGAAGAGCACGGAGGCACGGTGCGTACTGTTGTGTCAACATTTACCATGACAACATTTTCATCAAAAAAATAGGCAGGATAATGTTAAAACGTTTTATCCTAACACTTCTTTGGGTTGCCGGCGGTATTTCAGCATTTAATGCAAACACGATGCTTACGTCTATCACGGTGAAGGCCGGTTCCCGCGGGCTGGCAATTGTAGTGGAAACAGACGGTCCCGCAGTGGAATCGTATCAAAGTGCCCTGGAATCAGGGCAGACCGTACTGCGAATATTTTTAAATAACGTCGTCTATGGACTGGATGATTTTACTTTTTCAAATTTTCCGGCGGATGCACCGGTTAAAGAGATACATGCACGGGAGGAGATGGACGGTTCTCTTACAATAACGGCGATCTTCAGGAAACGGTTCTACTCGAAAACAAAGGCAAAACGGGTGGATAATCGAAATATTTTTCTTGTCTCAACAGAGGCGTTTGCACCCTATACATGGAACTCTTCGGATATGCGTAAATCGTCGCCTGCCCCACGTGTTGCTTCTTCCAAGCCGCAGCCTGAGCAGACTCCTGAAAAACCTGCAGTATTGTCTTCGATTCGGCTGTTGAAACGTGGTGATATTGAACAACTGGTTATATCAGCCGACAAACCCGTCCATATAAAAACACGCAGTAAGTATGGTATTATAATTGCCGTTTTTGAAAATGTGATCAATGGACTCGATGCTGATTCCTATTCCATACCATCGAGCGATCTGATTAAAAAAGTAACGATTGTGGAAAGCGGCAGGGGGAAAAACAGGCTCGGCGTCAGAATAGAAACCATGACGGCATCGGAACACTCCTCTTTTATTGAAGTGAAACCGCGACAGTGTGTCGTCTATGCAATGCCATTGACATCGAAGGATTCGCGCGGGCTGGCGTTATGGACCCATGACGGTAAGATTAATACGTCATACAATTTTGTCAAGGCGTCAACGTTAAAGGGTCCGTCCGGCGTATCAATGAATGTTGCCGCCGCGGTAACGGAACCGAAGAAACGTCTTGTGGTCATTCGTGACGGAGTAAATTTTCGTAATAAACCGGAAACCGATACACCGGATAATATCATTATGCGTCTGCCTCTGGGTACCAAAGGAACGGAAATAAAAAAACAGGGTGGATGGTATTATATAAAACTGGACGGCAGTAATACGGAAGGTTGGATATACAGTGCCATGGTAACCGGAGAATCAGAGCTTACACGGAAACAGCGTGAGGCTGTTGATCGGGCCCGGGAAGGTCCGCCGGCCGTAACGGCACCGTCGGATGATAGTGACGATTTCGCCACTCCAAAGACAATTGAGAAAGTTTCCGCTGTACCACAACCGGGCGAACCTGCAGGGGCCGCGAAAAAAAAGGAGGGTGAACAAAAGGAGAAACGGGTGACCCGATACCGCCAGTATGGAAGGGATCCGTTTTTGCCCCTTAATCAGGCTGATTTCCTCCAATCGGAATTATTGAAGGTTGAAAGTTGTACCCTGGTTGGTATACTGTATGACCGGCTGGACAGAGTTGCCCTCCTGGAGGATAATTCCAAGGGAGGAGAAGCGTTTGCAATACGGGAGCGCGATGCAATTTCAAACGGCCGGGTGTTGAAAATAAGAGAGAATGAAGTCATATTTTTATTAAACGAGGCTGGTTTTTCACGAAAGTTTGTTTTAAGATTGAACCCTAAAGAAGAATAAGGCGCCATATGAAAACACCGTCATTGCAAATCAGTATGAGTACTGTGCTGATTGTAAGCTGTCTGCTTCTTTCGATATGCCCGGTTCACGGACAGGATCGGAGTATAGCTTCCGAAAGGGAGGAGCTTACTTTTGCCAAGGGCTCATGGTACAACGCGGAGGTCCGATCGGTTTTTAATCATCTTGCCGAGGTAAGCGGGATTGATTTTGTTCTTGATCCCGGTGTCTCCGGAAAGGTTACCCTTTCAGTAACCAATAAAAACTGGAAAGAGATAATGGATATTCTGTGTAAAATGAAACAGCTTATTGCCATCCCGGAGGAAAATTACATATATGTCATGACCGACAAGGATTATCTGGCACAGTTGCAGAATAAAGAGATAGGGAAGCGTAATCTGGAGGATGTACAGGATCTTGAACGTGAAATAATCAAACTCAGCAATACCACCGCCCAGGAGATGCTGACTCCTATAAAGGATCTTCTTTCGAAGCGGGGAAAGATTACCGTTGTTAATCACAATAATTCTTTAATTATTTACGACACACCGGAGAATATTTCCCAGATAAAGGCAATGATCGCAAAGCTTGATGTTGAAGTGAAGCAGATTTCGATATCGGCAAAGATCATTGAAGTCTCATCCGGCACAATAAATAATCTCGGTATACAATGGAATCTGTTTAACAACGATCAGACGGCCGGACTGGAGCATTTGCCCGGTACGGATGTTGTTCCCGGGGCCCTGGAGCGAGCTACGTTTTCCGTTATGAATCAGGTTCAGTTTTCCGCCACGCTGGAATATCTGTTCAGTGAAAGTAAAAGTGATGTAGTGGCACAACCGCAGATTACCACCGTGGATAATAAAATGGCAAAAATTTTCATGGGCAGCCAGATACCGGTTACTTATCAGGATGAGGCGGGGAACACGCTGGTGAAAATGATCAATGCGGGAACGGAACTGACCGTCACACCGCATGTCACCAGCGAAGGGCGAATCATGCTGGATCTGAAGCCGACTAAACAGTCCTATCAGTTATCCGCCACCGGTGTTCCGGTAATTAATGAACAGAGCGCCATGACCAACGTTGTTGTCAACGATGGGGAAACGGTGGTTATTGCGGGGCTGACCTCCAATGAAAAACACGATTCTGAGGAAGGAATACCTGTATTAAAAGACATTCCTCTGCTGGGGCATTTATTTAAACGAACGGGCAAACAAATTGACAAAAAGGACCTTATCATTTTTGTTACGCCTCATATCGTGAAACGGGATATCTCTTCGTATCCAAATACAGAAATGCAGGGAGCCGTCGTAAGGGATACCCTGACAATACCTTCTGAATAACAGGTACCGTTACTGTTTTTACGAGGTCGTTCCTTTGTTGCATTGTGTCAACTTTTATCCTGCTTTTATCTATTCCCGGTAAGAAAAACAACTTTGACGATCAGTTTTTCTGTGTTTTTTTTATCCATAATTTCCATATGGTATACGTAATTTAATATGACCCACCATTTTATAGATGTAATATATCTATACAATATCTTGGATAGGAAATAAAAAAAAATACCATTTATTGTTGCAGGATTATTACCGTAACTGTATACTGAATATAAATGTAACATAATGGAGAATAGGTTGGTTCTGTAATTCAGCGGGTTTTAATAGAACCAGATACCGGTTTATAGAATAATTTGCTAAAAAAATAAGCCGTATATAGCACTTAATAATTTAAATAAAAAAATCCCAAAAAAGTAGTTGCGTATATTGTTTCGAGTGTTTAATTTTGAATAGTGTAATACAACATATTGTATCGAAAAAATAAAAATTTACTATATAGACCATATTTGTAATGGCGGAGGCATAGGAAAAAAATGGTTAGTACACTCAGAAAACGTGATGGAAAGCTCGTACCTTTTGACAGTTTTAAGATTGCCAATGCGATATTTAAAGCTGCTGAATCTGTGGGCGGAAAGGATTTCGGGCTTGCACTCTCTCTGGCAAAACAGGTGGAAGAGGTTATTAATGCCAAGTTTCATCCCAATTCAATACCTGCTGTCGAAGAGGTTCAGGACCTGTTAGAAAAAATTCTTATTGAAAACGGCCATGCCCGTGTTGCTAAATCATTCATTCTTTATCGGGAACAGCACCGGAAAATTCGGAGCGCAGAAAAACTGGTATTGGATATTGCCAATACAATGAACGGGTATTTGAAACAGGAAGACTGGCGGGTAAATGAAAATTCGAATGTTAATTACTCTCTTGGCGGACTGATATTGCATAATAGTGGTGCAATTACCGCTAATTACTGGCTTGAGCATATTTATACCCATGACATATCTGAAGCTCACCGTAATGGTGATATGCATATACATGATCTTTCCATGTTTTCCGGTTACTGTGCCGGCTGGTCTCTTCGTCAGCTCATTGCCGAGGGGCTTGGAGGCGTGGAAAACAAGATATCATCGCGTCCGCCGAAACATCTTTCAACCCTGGTGCAGCAGATGGTGAACTTTCTGGGTGTCCTGCAGAATGAGTGGGCCGGCGCTCAGGCATTCTCATCGGTTGATACTTATCTGGCGCCTTTTGTCCGGGTCGATAACCTTTCTTATGAAGAGGTAAAACAGAATGTCCAGTCGTTCATTTTTGGCGTAAATACGCCTTCACGATGGGGTTCACAGGCGCCTTTTACCAATGTTACCTTCGACTGGACCACACCTGAAGATTTGAAAGAACAACGCGCCATTGTCGGCGGGAAACCACTTGATATAACCTATGGTGATTTCCAGAAAGAAATGGACATGATAAACAAAGCTTTCATTGAGGTGCTGCTTGAAGGTGATGCAGAGGGCCGGGGTTTTGCCTATCCGATACCAACCTATAATCTGACTGAAAATTTCAATTGGGATAGTGAGAATGCCCAGTTGCTCTTTAAGATGACCGGAAAATACGGTACTCCCTATTTTCAGAATTTTATTAACTCTGATCTGGACCCGGGTGATGTCCGTTCCATGTGCTGCCGCTTACAGCTCGATAAACGTGAATTACGCAAACGGGGTGGCGGATTGTTCGGTGCGGATGAATTTACCGGTTCAATTGGTGTTGTTACTATTAATCTTCCGCGGATTGGTTATCTCTCAACCAGCAAAAAGGATTATTTCAGTCAGTTGGATCATTACATGAACATCGCCCGCGACTCTCTTGAAATCAAGAGAAAAATCATTACCAAGCTTATGGATCAGGGACTGTTTCCTTATACGCAGCGTTATTTACGCCATTGGAACAATCATTTTTCAACTATCGGTTTGATTGGGATGAATGAGTCAGTGCTTAATTTCATGGGCAAGGATTTAACAGAGCCCGAAGCTCGCAATTTCTCCATAGAGGTACTCCAGCATATGCGGGATCGGTTAATATCTTTTCAGGAGGAGACAGGGCATCTTTATAATCTGGAAGCAACGCCGGGTGAAGGTACTTCATATCGACTGGCAAAAATTGATAGAAAGAAATTTTCCCGGATGATTATCCCCGGGGGTGACAATCCGTATTTCACTAACTCTACACAACTGCCGGTAAATATGACTGACGATATCTTTGAAGCGCTTGAACTGCAGAATGATATCCAGAGGATGTATACGGGTGGAACGGTTTTTCACGGCTTTATCGGTGAATCCGTAGAGGATGTTGAAATATGTAAAAAACTCGTGCGGACCATTGCGGAGAATTTTGAAATACCCTACTTCACGATAACACCGACATTTTCAGTATGTAAGTTACACGGATACCTGAAGGGTGAACAGTTCTCATGCCCCAACTGCGGGGAGGAGACCGAGGTATATACCCGTATAGTAGGTTATTACCGGCCGGTGAAAAACTGGAACCATGGCAAAAAATCTGAGTATAACGACCGTAAAACCTATGCATGTGATACCATGGAAACAATAGAAGCTATGAAAAGACCGGCGCCGGTTGAATTGGAGGAAACGGATTCTCCAAAGGAAGATGAAACATGCGAAGTAGCTTCAAAGGCTTAGCCGGCTGGTTGAAAAATTCATTTATAGATTTTCCCGGGACGGTTTCCACCGTCCTTTTCTTTTCCGGGTGTAATCTGCGATGCCCTTACTGCCATAATTACAATTTTGTAACACAGCCTGAAGATATCTCGTACCGTTCGTCTGAGATATGGGATTTTCTGGAGAAGCGGCGGAGAGTAATGGAAGGGGTAGTGTTTTCCGGTGGAGAACCGACACTTCATCCCCATATAAAAACACTAATCGAGGAAATTCACGAACTGCGCTATCGGGTATTGCTTGATACCAACGGATTACTTCCCGAAATGATTGAACTGTTCGCTCCGGATTACCTTGCCGTTGATATCAAGACAGAACCGCGGTTGTACGGTTCGCTTCTGGGCGCACCCTTTGATAATGTGGCAGAACGTTTGAAACGATCCCTTGCGATGGTTAAAAATATGAAGAACAGTGCAGAAGTTCGTATTACCGTTGCACCGGCTATCGTAACTGAAGAAGTAGTATGCAATCTCCGACCTCTGCTTGAAGGGGTACAAAATGTTTTTCTCCAGCCGGTGAATCTTCGTCATGAAATACTCGTTCCAGATTTTTTCCCTTCACAGGATCCAATTCCCATGAATGAAGTTAAATATTTTCAGGAATTACTGAGTCCGGTTGTTGGCAGATGTGCTATCAGGAATGAGTAGTACCCGGGTAAGAGAGAGGAATGGTAATAGAAACCGATCAGTCATAGCGGCTTGATCGCTTTCCATGATATTAAAGAGCAAAGAATGTAACTTTCTTTATTAAA
>CAZIYW010000052.1:14073-36341 GCA_964543525.1 uncultured Fibrobacterota bacterium
TAAATATCTTTCATTGCAATTTGCATTCCGAAGACTATTTTTATAAATACATCCGGAATTTTTAAATACAAGGAGACCTTTGTTGATGATTCTTTATACTAAATCATATTGTGACAAGTGCGATGATATCAAGAGACGTCTCAATGACGGTGGAGTAGCTTTTATTGAAAAAAGCAGTGAGGATCCTGAAGTCATGCGGGGATTGATTACCAAGCTTACTGAAGCTGGACTTAAAAATCCAATACTTCCTGTACTTGAGTTTGATGACGGTTCCCTGGTTTCAAATGATATGGGACTCTATAAAGAACTCAAACAGCGGGCTATTCTCTGATTGCCACTGAATTACAGTGAAGCGGTAACCGGCACTGCCGCCTGTTCCTGCGGTCTGAAGGAACTTTTATAATCAATGATTATCTTTTCGAGGCGATTCTTGAGATGTGTTAGATCGTCTGCCATTCTCTCACGATACTGTTCATTGACGTGTCTGAAACTGCCAAGTATGCCTTTATAGTACTCTATACCTTTGTGGATGTTTTCATAAAAGGTTCTGATATATTGTTTTTCCTTTTCCGTGACGGAGTGCATACATTCTGTGGAGATGCGTTTCAGTGCCTCTATATACAGCCTTAATTCGGTTATAAACATGTTAGGATGTTCTACGGTATGGAGCAGGTTAATCTTACCGTAAATGTGGCCAATCATATCTGCGAGTGAGTATGTTTTCTTAAAGTAGGCGATATTCGGGCCCGGACAGATAGCGGCTTGTATTTCCTCCGGTGTTTCTATTTTGTGTTTGATTAACGCACCGCCACCAAGTTCATGGCATATACAGGATTTTTCCATTATCGCTTCTATTTCCTGCTGTCTCTTCTGAGGATCGATTACAGCTGATTCCAGCTCTGCAATTTTTTTCTTTTGGTATTGCCTCGATGCCGTGCATATGGCTCGTTCCGTGAATTCCGTGTTAAAGGAGAGATACCCTTTCGGACAGGCGGTGCCCGGTTTTCCCTTTCGTATACGTTGTCGCTTTGCTTCTTCGCTTGGAGAGGTCCGCAGGTTCTGGAAAATGAGATTCATCGGAGATACGTTGCTCATGTAGATGTCCTGTTCCGTCGCAGCAGCAAGTCGCTGCAAGGTTGTTTCATCAACACTGGTCGCTTCGGGTACCAGAAGGAACGGGGTTCCCCATCCTGTGGCGTCGACATTAAAATGTTCGAGGAGAAAATTATTTTCCGCTGTCGTAGAGATCCCGCCCTGTACCGTTATCCTGATAGGCGGAGAAGTAGCAGGGCTCTTTTTGCCTTTTTTCTGCAGGCCGGCATTATACAGGGATATGAGTGAATCACATAAAGAATTCTTTTTTTCTTTAAATTCTTTAAGCACGGAGCCGAGCAGATTTCCTTTTGTCGGAAATGCATGTCCGCCGCAATTGAGTCCGGATTCGATACGGAATTCGGAAACCCACAACCCTTTGCGGGCAAGAAATTTACCCTGGGTAAGCGCGGAACGGTAATCACTGACTTTGACAATAATATGCTTTTTAGGGAAACCATTTATGGTAGGGTAAAAATCATCAAAATGCTCCAGGTAGCTGTAGAGTCTTTTATTCAGTCCGGCTGAAAAGACAACACCCGAGCATAAGTCACTTTGCGCAAAACCGCGTAAAGCTGACAGGGCATCGGAAAACTCGGAAGCAAGTTTTACACCGTTGTGGTAATTGTCCCTGTCGAGTTTCGTCATGATATTCACATCAATTGAGCCGGCGGTAATCTGTCTTTTCAGTTGCTCCTGTTTATTGTCCTTTTCTTCCGGGTCTTTAATTCTCATCATTTTATGATATTCTTTTTTTAAAATCGATGTGTCCGGCAAAAGGTCGAAATATTTCTGCAGGGTGGAACCTTTTGAAAAGGTCTGGCTTCTCAGTTCCCGGATCTGTTTTTTAACAATATCATTGACCAGATTAAGATACGCCGTGATTCTGTTTGCCCGGGGATCCTGATTCTGGTTTGTAATAGGGGTATATGACTTTTTGTAAACTGAGCAGTAATACTTACGGATCTTCTCTATGAGCAGGTCGTCGACAAGAGAAATAACGGATGATATCCCATATTTCGCTACATGCAGGGGTGTGTCTATTGTAAATCCCGTCCCCATAACGGGTATAAAAAACGAGTGGAGTTTCTTAAAATTCATGAATGTATATTCCTCTCGGCAGCTATGATATTTATACTGTAATGTTATAATATACGTTTTGTACGGCGTTTTTTATTAATTATCTTAAATTTGTATGGAGATGATTATTGTCTTTTTATGGTATTTTGTTTTCCCGCTTCTTTTGTTTTTCAAAGGTGCAATATTTCTTTATCCCCTTTATTTTCATAAGTTGTGCCACATCCTCAAAAGCTTTTCCGACAAACGTCGGTTTATGGGCGTCAGAACCGATGGTAATCAGGGCGTTATGCTCCCTGATTTTTTCTACGAGGATGTCAAAAGGATCGCCGCCCTGCACGGTGTAGATCTGTGACCAGAGATACCCGTTGGAGTTAATCTCTATTGCAATATCATGTTTCGAAGCCGTTTCAACAATATCCTCAATGTAGTTGAACACTTTTCCTGATTTATTTAACGGCCACTTTGCATAACGCCAGATAAAATCAATATGGGCAAGTGAATTAAACAAATCTGATGTAACAACTCCCTTTGCCGCTTCAAAATATTCCTCAAAGAGGGGCCATATATCATCGCCCGAATAATTGGCAATATGTTTCCAGCCGAATTTTGGCAAACAATGAATGGAACCTAGCAGGAAATCGAAGGAATAACCTTCAATTATCGGCAAGATTAAATCTTCTGCACCGGCAATATAATCAATCTCCAAGCCTGAACGGATTTTTATCCGGTCTTTAAAAATATCTTTCACATCCTCCAGTTCCCGAAAATACCGGGATAGTTTCTCCGTGTTCATACCCCAGTCCCAGTAACGCTTCTTCTGGGATTCTGTAAGATAATATCTACCGAGATGGTCGGTAAAACAGATCTCCTTCATCCCCTTATGTATTGCATATTCGACATAGTCAATAATTTTACCGTGGGCGTGGCCGCAGTAAGGTGTATGAATATGATAATCCGAGATAATGCGATTTTTTTTTCTCATAGGCTATACATGCAGCTCCGCTTTGTTCGCAGTACCTAATTCTTTTCCGCGGGAAATGAGCGGATCGATGTATTCGCGGATAAGCTCCACAGTCTGCTGCGGCGCCCTGCCGATAAAATGGGATATATTAAGAATAGCATGTAATTCATCAGCGTGTAAACCAAATGACTTGTCTTTGGTGATTCTTTCAATAAGGTCATTGGGCTGTCCCTTTTCTTTCACCATTTTTGCCGCTTCCATCGAATGCACTCTGATCTTTTCATGCAACGTCTGTCGATCACCTCCCTTTTTAACCGCTTCCATAATGATATTTTCAGTAGCCATGAATGGGAGTTCTTCATTAATATGCCTTTGAATTACCTGGGGATAAACCACCAGGCCGCTGCAAATGTCATACGCTATAATTAGCGCTGCATCAGCAGCAAGGAATATTTCCGGAATAGTCAGTCGTTTATTGGCTGAATCATCGAGTGTTCGCTCGAACCATTGCTCGGCAGCGGTCATCGCCGGTGATGAGCTGAGTGAAATAATATATCGTGACAGTGCGGTCAGTCGTTCGGAGCGCATTGGATTACGTTTGTAGGCCATTGCTGATGAACCAATTTGTTTTTTACCGAACGGTTCCTCCACCTCTTTCAGGTTCTGCAGGAGACGGATATCGTTTGCTATTTTGTGAAGAGACTGTGCCAGGCCCGAGAGTATGCCTGCAATCTGAGCGTCTATTTTCCGGGAATAGGTCTGGCCGGTAACCGGGATTGCGGCGGTGAATCCCATTTTCCCGGTAACCAGCGCATCCAGTTTTTTTACCTTTTCATGATTGCCGTCGAACAGTTTGAGAAAACTGGCCTGGGTACCCGTGGTGCCTTTTACACCGCGGAACGGCAGTTCATCTGCAAATCGGGACAGCGCGACAAAGTCCATTGACAAATCATAGAGCCAGAGGCCGGCCCGTTTTCCCATCGTTGTGCACTGGGCCGGCTGGTAATGAGTAAAGCCAAGGCAGGGAAGATCTTTGTGTTTCAATGCAAATTGTTTCAGAGCTTCAAGTACCGGTGTGAGGCGCTTTAGCACCAGCACGACGGCTTCACGAATTTGTATGAGGTCAGTATTGTCACCGACAAACGCGCTGGTTGCTCCCAGATGGATTATTGGTCTTGCCCCGGGACAGACGGTACCGAATGTGTGGACATGAGCCATTACATCATGCCGGATTTCCGCCTCGATTTTTTTTGCCATTTCATAGTCAATGTCCGAAACATGCTGCTTCATCTCGGTAATCTGCTCATTGGTAATGGGGAGCCCTAATTCCTGTTCTCCTTCGGCAAGAGCAATCCATAAGCGTCGCCATGTTGTAAATTTAAAATCGGGAGAGAACAGATAGGCCATGTCGCGGCTGGCATACCGGTCAATTAAAGGATTCTGGTATATGTCGGTAGCATCTTTTTTCATAGTATTCCATTTCGATAAGATATACTTTATTTATCAATGATGCGGTATGTGGTAAAGCGACAAAATAAATAAATAAGCGATAAAAACAAAGTACTTAAAATAGTAAATTCAAACGGTTTTATGAGAAAGTTGAATAAAAATACAATAATTGTTGATACTCGGCGCCCTACCTTCTATTTTCTAATATATATAGTATAGAACGTTTAATTGCCATTATTAGCACACAACTTTTTCTTAGGGGGAATTATGAAAAAGACATATGGTCTGTATTCGTTTATCACGCTGCTTGTTATACTTTGTTGGGCGGTACCGTTACAGGCCCAGTCAACGGAGAGCTTGATGAATCAGGGTAATATGCTTCTGAGCAACGGCGCCTTTGATCAGGCTGTATCTGTTTTTCGAAAGGTTATAGCGCGTGACCCGAGTAACTTTGAGGCGCAGTTTAACCTTGGCTACGCCTATCTCAACCGGGGACGGTATTCAAACGCGGTAACTGAATTTAAGCGGGCTTTGCAAATAAATCCCGCCAGTGCTGAATGCTGGTCGAATATCGCCATGGCCTATGAGAGTCTGGGGCAGTCGCAAAACGCGATTAATGCCCTTTATCGAGCGGTACAACAGAATCCCAGAAATATTACCGCTCGTATCAACCTCGCTACCATGTATGGCCAGAAGAAAATGCTGGGAAAGGCCATCGCGCAGTATAAACAGATACTGCAGATTGATGGTACCAATCTGGATGCGACGGTCAATCTGGCAAAATGCCTCATTTCTCAGGGGAAGTATAAAGAGGCGAAACATTATCTGAAAAGTGCCATGGCTATTAATCCCAATGATGCTGAAGCATACTGGGAGTATGGTAATATCCTCTGGAATAAAGATAAGAATGCCGAGGGAGCTATCACCAATTATCGTAAGGCTATTGCCTTAAAACCGAATTCGCAGGTATACTACGAGAATCTCGGCTTGCTCCTTGAGGAATTATGGAAGAAAAATAAGGATGAAAGCAAACGGCAGGAAGCTATTGATGTATGGAAGAAATCACTCATTTATCTTGATGATGCTCTAAAAAAGGAACGGATACAGGATCGTCTCGATATGATTGAACGTGGTGAGGCTCCCTCAGGCAAGGCGACACCGGAAGAGTTGTTCGGTAATACAAAACTCAAGAAGGAAGAGGCTGTTGCACGCGAAGAGAGTGAAGGGAGCGGTGAAACAAAAACCATTCAGGTCGAAGCCTATGATGTGGGCAGTGATTTAAGCGGTCTGGATGAGGAAGAGGAGAACGATGCATTTGACTTTGATATGAAAAAGGCGGTAAGGGAAAAGAAGAAGGAAAAAGAAGACGAATAATAGTACAATTTTAATATGCGTAATTGTACAGCGAATAATTCTCAAGAGAATTATTCGCTTTTTTTATTTCTGAAGTATATTTATTTGTTATAACGTTTACTATCAATAGTTATCCGTTACATGAACAAACCGTATTACACCTATCGTGCCTATCTGAAAAAACGATTCGGCAAACGGGCGCTGAGGGTTCCGGTACATGCCGGTTTTTCCTGTCCCAATCGTGACGGTACCCTGAGTACCAGCGGGTGCACCTTTTGTGACAATCGCTCCTTCAGTCCCGCAGCACTCGACTCTTCCTCTGTCGTGTCACAGTTGGAAGCGCGAATGAAGAGAGCAGCCGGATCATTTGAGATTTTCATTGCCTATCTGCAACCCTTTACCAACACGTACGGTACCGTAGAGGAATTGAAATCCATATATGAACCGATTCTTCAGTTACCCGGCATAGTGGGACTGGCGGTAGGTACCAGACCTGATTGCCTGGCAGACGACGTTTGTGACTACCTGGCAAATGTTTCCAGACGCACGTATCTCACTGTTGAGGTAGGATTACAGAGCGCATCCGATGATGTTCTCCGCCTGAACAATCGAGGGCATACGGTTGCCGATTTTGAGTCTGCGGTGACCCGTCTCGGACAAAGAAATATAGAAACAGTTGCCCATAGTATGATTGGACTTCCGAATGAGACTCGTGAGGATGTAATAAATACCGCCAAACTGGTGGCGAGGATCCCGGTTCACGGGGTGAAAATACATCAACTGATGATTATAAAAGGCACCTGTATGGAAGAGTGGTACGGGAAGGGAACGGTGAAAGCGTTAACCCTGGCTGATTATGCGGAGCTGGCGGGGGAGTTTATAACCTACCTCAGGCCTGAACAGTGCATACATCGTATCATGGCGGATTCAAAACCGGCATATGGCCTGATTGCCCCGGCATGGAGTGCCGATAAATTAAAATCAACGGAGTATATCAGGAGGTATCTGTGTGAGAATCACCTGTGGCAGGGAAAGAACTATACCTGAGGCTGTTTTTTAGCCTTTTTTCTTACAACTTGATTTCGCGTGTCACGCTCATTGCAGCGAAAAGAGAAAAGCCCGGTCAACGAGCCGGACTTTTTTGTCGTCGCAGATAGTATACAAAAGTTATTCGATTGAATAGTCCATTGCCGCGAGATTTTTGAGCATTTTCCATTTTGCGGTAACGGTTTTCTGTGCATTGGCAAGCAGCTTTTCAGATGCTTCTGGATTTGACCTCCGGAGAATCCGGTAACGGTTCTCATTGAGAGCATATTCCGAAAGCGGCAATGTCGGTTCTTTACTGTCAAGCTGCAACGGGTTCCTGCCCTGTAATGCAAGGTCGGGATTGTACCGATACAGCGGCCAGTGTCCCGACGCGACGGCGTTTTTCTGCTCTTCATATCCAAGGGTCATATTAATACCATGGGCGATGCAGTGACTGTAACAGAGTATAAGTGACGGGCCGTCATACGCCTCAGCTTCAAGAAACGCTTTTACCGCCTGGTTCGGGTTGGCGCCAATCGCTACTTTACCGACATAGATATACCCGTAGGTCATGGCAAGCATGCCCATATCTTTTTTAAAGGTGGGTTTACCGCCTGCGGCGAATTTGGCTACGGCGCCCATAGGTGTCGATTTGGAAGATTGTCCGCCGGTATTTGAGTATACTTCAGTATCGAGTACCAGTATATTAACATTTTTACCGGATGCCAACACATGGTCAACCCCGCCGTATCCGATGTCATAAGCCCAGCCGTCACCACCGAAACCCCAGACCGATTTTTTAGCCAGATAATCAATAACCGATATCAGCTCATGACAGGTTGCATCCGATGCTTCAGCAAGTTTGGGTTTGACGACGTCTATCCGTTGCCGCTGTGCTTCGATAAGGTCGGCATCAGACTGGTCGGCGTTGAGGATAGCCCCGAGCGCATCTTTAATTTCAGCATCACAACTGCCGTCAGCGATTATTTTTTTAACATACTCCTGTGCCATCACGTTGAACTTATCCACGGATAGCCGTATACCGAACGCAATTTCCGCAGGATCCTCGAACAGAGAGTTATTCCATGCCGGCCCTCTGCCGTCCGCACGCGTGCAGTAGGGTGTTGTCGGAAGGTTGCCGCCGTAAATTGAGGAGCAACCGGTTGCATTGGAGATAATTGCCCGATCCCCGAATAGCTGTGAAACCAGTTTGACATAGGCGGTTTCACCACAACCGGCACAGGCGCCGCTGAATTCAAAAAGCGGTTTGATGAACTGACTTCCCTTAACCGTTCCGATATTAAGTTTACTGCGGTCAGCTTCAGGAAGAGACAAGAAGAATTCCCAGTTCTTTGTTTCCTGCGCACGAAGAGGTGTCTGCGGTTGCATAACCAGCGCATCTCTTTCCTTTGCCGGGCAGTTTTGTGCACAGGCACCGCATCCGGTACAATCCTCAGGTGCGACCTGCAGTGTGTATCTCATCCCGCTGAATTCCTTGCCCTTTGCATCGGTCGATTTGAACGTTTCCGGGGCATTTTCGAGATAACGTTCTTCATACACTTTCGGCCTGATTGCAGCGTGGGGGCATAACAGTGAGCAGCGGCCGCACTGAATACAGGTTTCAGGATTCCATACCGGAATCTGTACGGCAATATTTCTTTTTTCGTACTTAGTTGTGCCGGTGGGCCAGATACCGTCGGCTGGCATCTGTGACGTTTTTATTGTATGCCCTTCCTGTTTGAGAAGGGTGGCAGTAACCTCCTTGACAAAATCAGGTGCTGAATCGGGAACCGGTTTGATTTCCGTAACTTCATTGCTTACCTCAGAAGGATACTCAACCTTCTGAATCTGTTTAAGAGCTTCGTCTACAGCGCTGTTATTCATTGAAACAATTTTTTCACCTTTTTTGCCATAGGTTTTTTCGATGGCATCCTTGATGGATTTTACCGCTGCAATTTCATCCATGACCTGTGAAATTCTGAAAAATGCCGTCTGCATAATAACATTGATACGTGCGCCGAGACCGAGTTCCTGCGCTATTCTTATTGCATCAATAATGAAGAAATTAAGTTTTTTATCAATTATCTGTTTCTGGACTCTGCCGGGCAGCTTTTCCCAGACGGTATCCTTATCAAATTCCGAAGTAAGGAGAAAAGTACCGCCGTCTTCGAGGTATTGGAGCATGTCGTATTTTTCGAGGAAGGAAAAATTGTGACAGGCAAGAAAGTTTGCCTTTGTTATCAGGTAGGGCCTGCGTATCGGCTTGGGGCCGAACCTCAGATGGGAGACGGTCATAGCGCCGGCCTTCTTGGAATCATAGACAAAATACCCCTGGGCATAGTTATCCGTTTCCTGACCGATTATTTTGATTGAATTTTTATTTGCGCCGACCGTACCGTCAGAACCTAAGCCATAAAAAAGAGCGCGGAATGTCTCGTCATCCTCAACACTGAAATCCTTGTCATACTCGATAGAAGCGAAAGTCACATCGTCTTCGATTCCAACGGCAAAATGATTTTTTGGCGTATCTTTCTTAAGTTCATCAAGCACTCCCTTTACCATAGCGGGAGTGAACTCAGCGGAGCCAAGGCCATACCGTCCACCCACAATGACCGGATACTCTTTAAATGGTGCATACCCTTCATGCATACCTTCACCAGCGGCAGAGCGGACATCTTCATACAGCGGTTCACCTATGGAGCCGGGTTCCTTGGTTCTGTCAAGGACTGCTATCCTTTTAACAGATGCCGGGAGTGCGGAGATAAATGCTTTTGTATCAAAGGGCCGGTAGAGCCGCACTTTAACCAGACCGACCTTCTCACCGCTGTTGTTCAGGTATTCAACCGTTTCATGGACCGCTTCACCGCCGGAACCCATTATAACGATGATGCGTTCCGCATCAGGTACGCCGACATATTCAAAGAGTTTGTACTGGCGGCCGACAATCCTGGCAAATCTGTCCATAGCTTTCTGTACTATTGACGGGCAGGCCTTATAATATTTATTCACTGTTTCCCTTCCCTGAAAATAGACGTCCGGATTCTGGGATGTTCCTCTTATTGTCGGGTGATCAGGAGACATTGCCCGCTCGCGGTGCTCTTTAATCAAATGGTTGTCAAACATCGCACGCATATCATCATAGGTAAGTTCCTCGATTTTTTGAATCTCATGGGAGACACGGAATCCTTCATAAAAGTGGATAAATGGGACACGCGATTCAAGTGTGGCTGCCTGTACAATAAGAGCAAAGTCCATAGCTTCCTGTACGTTTGCAGAGCTCAGCAGTCCGAATCCGGTCTGCCGTACAGCCATGACATCGCTGTGATCGCCGAATATGGAGAGAGCCTGACAGGCAATGGATCGCGCAGTGACATGGAAAGCGGTAGGAAGCAATTCCCCGGCAATTTTGTACATATTCGGTATCATCAGAAGCAGTCCCTGTGATGCGGTAAACGTAGTTGTCAGGGAACCGGCGCAGAGCGCACCATGTACTGCCGCGGATGCGCCCGCTTCAGATTGCAGTTGAGAAACAACCGGTACGGTACCCCAGATATTTGTTTCTCCCCGGGCTGATTTTTCATCAGACATTTCTCCCAGTCCCGATGAAGGGGTTATCGGATAAATTGCTATAACTTCATTGGTCGCATGGGCCACATATGCACAGGCTGAATTACCGTCGTAGGGGATTCTTTTTCGTGTCATTATTTTCCTCCTAGAAAATATTAAAATCTCAAATATCTAAAGCATACCAAAATATATTTAAAGAAATGCATTTAACAAGGTAGGGGAGAGGGAAAAGGTGATAAAACGTCTAAAGAGAAACAGAGATTTTAAGTATTGGATCCCTGACGAACACAATAATGCTTATTAACCAAAAAAGAATCTGAAAAGACCTTCACCGGTTACTGTTGCAAAGGTTACCAAAATACCGGCGATGGTAACTCCAAGGATATTGGCTTTAAAAAATTGCCATGGGGTAAGACCGAGGATGTAAGCGCCCAGAGCTCCGCTATAAGAGCCTGAACCCGGAAGCGGTACACCGATAAAAAGTGCAACACCAAGTGTCCCATATTTTTGTATATATTTTTCAATCCTTTTCTGTGTGCGTCTAACAAAAAAATTGTATAATTTCGCGAAAAAGGTTATGTGGAGGCAGAATTTTGTAAAGATATCGAGCAGAAAAAAGATAATAGGACCAAGAATCATATTTATAAACACACAGAATGCAAAAGCATAGGGCCATGACCATCCAAAGCCAGAGATGGTAAGGTGTAACGGGAGATTTACACTCCCGCTTAATATTGCGACCGGTATACTGAAACGAAGCTCAAAAAGAGGAAGACAGGTGAGTGCGATAAGTATAAGTATTTCTTTAGTCAGCATAAATTATTTACCCTTTCCAGCCGCTCTTGCCGATAAGTGGGACAAAGACAACACTACCGGCATTATGAACAGATATTCCGTTTTCGGTTTTATGATATATTTCCAGTTCCTGTACGGATTTATCACCCGAAGGGATAACCAGCCTGCCGTTTAATGCAAGCTGATCAGTAAGTTCCCGGGGCACGGCCGGTGCGCCGGCGGTAACGATAATTTTATCGTAGGGGCCGTATTGGGGCCACCCGCGCGTTCCGTCGCCGATTTTAAACACAATATTCGCATATCCCATTTTCCGCAGCATTTTACGGGCACGTTCTCCCAGTTCCCGGTGTCGTTCTATAGTGTAAACCCGTTTTGAAAACTGGGCGAGTATTGCCGCCTGAAATCCCGAGCCGGTGCCGATTTCCAGGATTTTCTCATTGCCTCCTTTTTTTAATGCAAGAAGCTCGGTCATCAATGCAACAACATACGGTTGTGATATGGTCTGTCCCAGTCCTATGGGGAGGGCATTATCGTCGTATGCCTGTTCATAGAGCGCATCATCTACAAAAAGGTGACGGGGGACTTTACGAAAGGCGTCAAGAACATTCTCATCTTTTATACCCTTAGCGCGCAGCTTGCGCACAAGTTTTTCACAGGAGATTTCAGGTTTCAGGTATTTTGATGCCATGCTAATTTCTTTAAAGATTTAAACTGTCAATCATGTTATTATGACTTTTTCAGGTGGAGTTCGAACCATACACTGAGTATGGCGTACAGCCACCGTAATATATCCATTATATGTGAGATGTGGCTCCTGGTACTACAATATAATGTCTGCACCGGGATAAACAGTACAGGAAAGCCTGCATTACACGATTTCAAAATCACTTCAGACTCCATTTCAAAACGATTAAACCGTAAAGGAATCTGTTTTAACAGTTTTGTTGCATATAACCGGTATCCGCATTGACTGTCACGTATTTGTGCGCGGCAGAAGAGAGATAACAGGGCTGAAGTGACTGTATTTGAGAAGATTCTGGCCGGCGGCATTTTTCCGGGCCGGATGCTCCTGGCCCCGATAATTATCCCGACATCACGGCGCTTATGGGCAGTATGTATAAAAGAGGTAAGATCGGCAACCGCATGCTGTCCGTCCGCATCCATGGTTATTATCCATGTTGTTTTTTTCTGTAACAGATGTGAGAATCCTTTCCTGAGAGCGGCTCCTTTACCCCGGTTTATCTCATTTTTCAAACAGACTATTCCATGTCTGTTACACACGGTTTCTGTATCATCCATTGAGCCGTCATCTACGATACAGATGTTTTCCTGAGGTACTGTTTTCAGTAATTCAGGCAGGAAATGCTCAAGATTTCCCGCAGCTCTATAAGCAGGTATCAGTACAAAGATATCATTCGGCCAGGATTTGCTTGGTTTATCAGGTGTATCCATACTTTAAATATATGATAAGTAGTGAAATAAAAATACTTGAATTATCACAAAAAATCCACAGAATTAAGGGATATTGCTTCGAGAAAGAAGGGAAAATAGTCATTTGTCGATATAACCGTCACCTTTCAGAGACTGAAATCCCGGAAATGAGACGGTTATTATAAAAAAAGAGCCATTTTCCGTACAATAGTGTATTTTTCGGTGTGGCATAAAAATTGCGCATCTTTTAGGCTTTATATTTTAAAGGTAACTTGGTGTATTGTACAAGGATAATCAGTGGATGATGGAACCGTTCGGGCTGATGAGACCGATGTTAAGGAGTTTTATAAACCATTTGATTTCGGTCTGGCCATGGGTGCCGGCCTTGATATTAAAGCCGGTCCCGGCAGGGTGATACTTGAATATAGATTCACTCTCGGCTTCCTTGATAACATGGAACCAATTGACGTTCTGGATGAAAGTATTGAAATCAAATCCAAAAATATGGCAATGAGCATATTGGTTGGTTATGGTATTGATATAGGTGAAAAGTAATTCCCATCTATTATTTACCGGAAAGTCAATCGAAAAGTACCTGTTTATAAAGAACGGGTACTTTTTTTGTCCAAAAAAGGCAAATTGTCCCAATTAGCCTATAATAACACTTTATTAATCATCCCCTTTACCATATAATTATATTGAATCGTTCAACCTGATAAAAAAACCGGACCGTAATCATGAATCCGTTTAAAACGGGCGTAAATACCGGCCCGCTTATCTTAATCTTCTCGCCTCGCGAGAAGATGAGAAGAATTCTTGCTGCAGGATTAACCCAAGGGAATTATCGTATTATCCTTGCCGATTCTCTGTATACCGCAGGAGTAAAGGCGAGTCAATATGTGCCTGATTGTATTATTATTGATATAAGTAAAAGTAATATCAAAGATTTGCTTTTTATAGAGCGACTCCAGAAATCCGTCCGCACGAGGGAAATTCCGATATTGATTTCGGTAACGGAGAAGATACGTGAAGCAATACATGCCTCGCCGCATATTGCAGTCGATTCCAAAGACAGCAGCACCGATAAAAAGAGCAGCCGGGTGCGCATATTGGAATATCCATACCACTTTGTTGATTTATTAAAGGAAATCGAAAGTATTGCCCGGCATAAGCGTAGAGAAAAGATAGATCATATTACCGTTTCAGATGATGAAAACGCTGCATTGGGAAGAGAGCTTTTTGATTTTAAACTTGAGGTGCAAACGAAATTAAAAAAAATTGAAAGTGTTTTGCAACACAAATGGGCATTCCCGTTTACGATTGTAAAGGCTTTGGACATTGTCGGCTCTGAATCCGGCGGCTGCAGGGAGCTGGGTAAGTGTATTGAATCGGATCTTGCCGCCGCCTCATCGATTATCCGTGTTGCAAATGCGGTCTATTATGCAAAACGGGACGGCCGTATTTCCGCTGTCACCGATGCGGTGGTAAGAATCGGTTTTAATGAAACACGAAATCTACTCGCCTGCCTTGCCTTAATTGATATATCGCCGGAAGTATACAAGCGGTACGGTTTTTCACGCCAGGAATTCTGGAAGCATTCCCTGGCAACGGCTATTATTGCAGAACAGTTAGGTAAACAGTGTAATTATGACCGCCCTGAGCTCGCTTTTATTGCAGGGCTTATCCATGACCTCGGCAAAATCCCTCTGGATAATAATTTCAAGCAGGTATTTCCGCGGCTTCTGGAGGAGAGTACTAACCGGGTCGTCCCTTTTTATGAGGTGGAACAGTATTTGCTCGGTTTCACCCATGCTGATCTTGGCCATTACCTGACAACAGTCTGGAACTTTCCTGATAAAATAAGCCTCGCTCTCTTACATCATCATAATGCGGAGAGAATTCTTTCCACGAAATCGAGCCGGGATCGGATATTGCAAGAAACGGTTTATGTCGCCAATATTTTTGCCAAAGCGTTACATCTGGGATACAGTTGTGATGAAGTGCTTGGTAATATACCGCAGGCAATACTCAGAGAGCTGAAGATTACTCATGGACCCAAGCGTGCGTTTCTTAATACTGTTTTTCAGTCGTTAAAAACTTTTGTTGAATATCTCAACCTGCCAAAAAAAGATCTCCTGATTACCAGACCGTGTCCGGTTAAACGCGGGTATGATTTTACGGTGGTTATGGGTGAATCAATTACTTTTCATCCTGTTATTATGGCGCTTGAGAATCGGGGCTACTGTATCCGTATTATAAAAAATATTTCTGTTGAGATGGAAAAAAAGACAAAAATTGCCATATTTATTCCTGATAAAGGCAGTCCCCTTGATATCACCCTGAAAAGCGAAGAGGAGGATTCTGCTGAAAAGTCAACTTATTTGAAAGTATTTCTTCTTGAGGATATCGATACGAAAAAAGCAGCCGCCGATTTTAAGAATGGTGATATCATTATGGTAAACCGTCATACCCTTGATATGCGTCTGCTGCTTCACTTTTTTGATCAGTATCTGAAAAAGGTTGTCGTGCCTGAGCAGACAATCGTTGATGATTTTTTTAAATCCTCGCTTGCTGAGAAAGAATAATAGTTACACACGCCCCTTCCCCTGTTGGATGTTGCATCCTGTTTCGTGTAGGATTATCGGACTGAACCGATATATTTTACTCCCGATGAAAAACGTATAACCGTTACTATCATCGGATATTTCGAGTCATGACTGTTGCTGTTGTTGCATTTTCTTCCTATATTGAAACCATAGGACGTGCCCTTGATCAGATTGAGGCTGAGGAAATACTTGCTGCACAAAAGAGAATCCTGATTAAACCGAATCTGATTAACAGTTCACCGCCGCCGGTTACTACACCGGTGGCATGTGTCCGGGCGGTCGTTGAGTATGTGCAACGGTGTAATAGAGTTGCTGACATTGTTGTCGGCGAAGGATGCGGCAGCTCGTCAAAAGAAACTGATGCTGTGTTCAGAGCTCTGGGCTATGATGCTCTGGCAGACAGTCATAATGTGACGCTGGTTGATCTGAATTATGCCCCGCTGCGTACGCTTAAAAACAGGAACTGTTCCTGCTTTCCCCGAATGCATCTTCCCGAGATTGCCTTTACTCATTTTATCATCTCCGTGCCGGTGCTCAAAGCACATTCCCTGGCTGAGTATACCGGTACGCTTAAAAACATGATCGGTTTTGCACCGCCGAAGCACTATAGCGGAACCTATGGTGCATGGAAAAAGGCCGTTTTCCACGGCAATATGCAGCAGTCAATCATCGATCTGGTGTCTTACCGAAAGCCCGATCTGTCAATTATAGATGCAACAATCGGCCTGTCTGAATTTCACCTCGGCGGTCCGGAATGTGATCCTCCCGTTAATAAAATTATCGCCGGATTTGATCCCTATGCGGTTGACCGTGAGGGGGCTCGGCTGCTGGGAATGGACTGGTGCTCGATCCGGCATATGATGGAGCGTGTGTAGCACGGTAACCGTTGATCCAATAAATTTGGTCTCCACTTTTCTCTCCGGAGAACATATTTTATCATCAGTACAAAACAATTACAAATATCGATCAAATTCATATACCCCTACAATCCTTCGTGATGAGGATTGTTTTTTTTATGCATGAAAACGTGAGTGGGGATGCTCCATGTTTAAAAAGGTACTTGTCGCAAATCGCA
The DNA here is from genome assembly GCA_964543525.1 of uncultured Fibrobacterota bacterium. Lineage (GTDB taxonomy): Bacteria > Fibrobacterota > Chitinivibrionia > Chitinivibrionales > JANQEN01 > CBDVBE01. Next base: position 30,509 of record CAZIYW010000052.1, read on the forward strand.
GTGAGATTGCAGTCCGTGTTATCAGAGCCTGCAGAGAACTGGGAATCGCTACCGTTGCCGTATACTCCGAGGCTGATAAAAAGGCAATGCATGTGCTTATGGCTGATGAGGCATACTGTATAGGAAAGGCACGAAGTGATGAATCATATCTGCGATATTCGGAGATTATTTACACCGCATTAAAGTGCAAGGCTGATGCGATTCATCCGGGGTATGGGTTTCTTTCGGAGAACGTGGATTTCGCACAGTTGTGTAAAACCTGTAAAGTCACTTTTATCGGGCCCTCACCGGAGGCGATAGCCGGCATGGGCGACAAGGCGGTTGCCCGCAGTACCATGACACAGGCCGGGGTGCCGGTACCGCTGGGCACCACCCATCCGGTAAATGATGAACACCGGGCGGAGCATCTTGCCGCGAAAATAGGATTCCCCCTGTTGCTTAAACCGTCTGCAGGCGGAGGTGGTAAAGGCATGCGTATTATCCATACACCCGCGGAATTTCCCGCGGCGCTGCAGGCTTCAAAAGCTGAAGCGAAAGCGGCATTCGGCGATGATGCCGTATACATCGAGCGGTTTGTCGAAAACGCACGGCATATTGAAATCCAGATACTTGCGGATAATTACGGTAAGACCATTTATTGCGGTGAGCGCGAATGCTCCGTGCAGCGGCGTCACCAGAAGCTGATTGAAGAGGCGCCGTCCGTGGCATTGAACGAACGGTTGCGGAAAAAAATGGGCGCTGCAGCGGTGAAAGCTGCACGGGCGGTAAACTATACCGGTGCCGGTACTGTGGAATTTCTTCTTGATACCGAAAACCGGTTCTATTTCATCGAGATGAACACCCGTATCCAGGTTGAGCATCCAATCACTGAAGCGATAACCGGGATAGACCTGGTGAAAGCGCAGATACACATCGCAGCAGGGGAGCGGCTGAATATACGGCAGCGGGATGTTTATTTACAGGGGCATGCCATTGAATGCAGGATAAATGCCGAAGATCCCGCAGCACGGTTTATGCCGTCGGTCGGTAAAATAAAACGGCTCTATATGCCGGGCGGACCCGGTGTCCGGGTAGACAGCCATATTTACAGCGGTTACGCGGTTCCCCATTACTATGACTCGTTGCTGGCAAAAATTATTGTCTATGGTGATACGCGCTCGGAAGCTATTGCCCGCATGAAACGGGCGCTCAGAGAGTGCATCATTCGCGGGGTAAAAACGACCATACCGTTTCAACTGCAGATACTGGAGGATCCACGATTTGTCGACGGTTCGTATTCGACTGATCTGGTAGAGCAGCTGCTTGAGACCGAATGATGGCCGGTATTACCGAGTCAAATGTTTCGGTAAGGAACGCTCCCGAACGCGGAGCGGAAATTCGTCTCTATTTTACATGGACTAATTTACTCTTAATCCCCGTCAAGCAACCTTCCGATACCGCCCAGTACCGATCCTTCACCTTTATCACTGCCGCCTGCACGGGGTGCGTGCTGTATGATCCGATCCGCGAGACGTGAAAAGGGGAGACTCTGCAGATACACGGTGCCTGAGCCGCTCAGGGTCGCAAGAAACAGTCCCTCACCGCCAAAGAACATGGATTTCAGATTACCGGCGCGTTGAATGGAATAATTGATTTCCGAAGTAAAGCTAACAATGCAGCCGGTGTCTACGCGGATTGTTTCCCCACGAAGCTCCTTTTTCAAAATAGTACCGCCGGCATGAATAAAAGCCATACCGTCACCACGCAATCGCTGCAGGATAAATCCTTCGCCGCCGAAGAAACCGGTACCCAGCCGCTGGGTAAAGGCGATACTTACCTCGGTACCCAGTGCCGCGCACAGGAATGCATCTTTCTGGCAGATAAGCTCTCCACCGGCCTCCGCCATGTTCGCCGGTATAATTTTACCGGGGTAGGGTGCACCGAAAGCGACTCGTTTTTTACCGCTGCCGCTGTTGGTGAAATGGGTCATAAAAATCGATTCCCCGGTTAACGCACGCTTCCCTGCATCGAGAAGCTTGCCGAATAACCCTTTATCCGGCCGGGAACCGTCACCCATTTTCGCTTCAAAAGTTATACCGTCCTCCATCCAGTTCATAGCCCCGGCTTCAGCGATAACCGTTTCTCCGGGATCCAACTCAACCTCGACAACCTGCATATCGTCGCCAAATATCTCATAATCAACTTCATGGCACTGCATAGCCTTACGTCTCCTTTCTTATGGTAATACCAACAGTTATATTTACCAAAAACTTTATTTGCGTTATTTCATAATTAATATATATAATTGACTTAAAGGTATCTTATATTAATACTGAGTACAATGAGATATTATGTAAAACGGTGAGATGCTCTTTACTAAGAAACGATTGTTGAGATCAGTAACCCCAACAAATCAGGGTTCGGTGATGCGGGTACTCTTTTTATTACTGTGTATCAGTATGGTGTCTGTACAGTGTTACTATCCCATTAGTTATACGTATACAATCGATCTGAAATCAAAATCGATCGAGATATACTATCGGGATTTACGGTCGGATGAGGATGTTGATTCCGCAGTTGCAAGAGACTGGCACGATGTACGCAACAGCCTTGAGTGTCATGACAGTATATATACAACCAGGTATTACACCGTTGTTTCACGGAAGGTGTTTGAGGAGGATTCGGTGCTCTCCGGTAAATTTCAGTATGCAATAACCCCCGGGGACGGCGCATTTTCCCTTGTCAATATGCTGCGTGCCGTCAGCGGTGCCGATGACGACAATACGGTAAGCTGGCATGTAACCGGTAAGGAGATTTTCCTTTTTGTGGACAGCGATGCTGATTACCGCCTGATAAAGAGCAACGGGAAAGTTATGGAAACGGACAGTACCACCATCTCGGTATGGTCGGGTAAGGATTCCCTGTTCACCTTTACGTTTTCGGTTGACACCTGTTGCCCGGGGACATCATTGTTACCGCATTTTCTGGAGGATACCGGCAGAAAGAAGAGTAACGCCGCGAAATAGGGCGTATGAACTATGCAGGTCATTAAAATCTCAAATGCGGTCAAATATATTCCTATCCAGGTTATTTATAATCTGGCAATAAACGGATATATCGTTACCGATAACTGCGTCATCTACCAGTTGAAAAATGAAAAACACCTGAGGCTGCATAATGTCTCCTGCAATGTACCGCAGGCGTATGAAGAATTAATCGCCAAGCACGGGACGAACTTTAAAATATTCTTTATTATTTTTGACGGGAATATCTGCAAGCTCTCCATGTTTCGAATCTGCCCCTATATTGATACCATCGCACACACGGTAATCAATAAATGCTCGCGGTACATACCCTGATCGGCGTGATTACAGTTCTTCGCATATCATATCCGCTACCAGTTCGGTAAACGTATTGTCAGTCCGGTACTGCAGATGTGACAGGGGATTCCACCCGGTCAGCAGACCGCCTACCTGCAGTGCCTTGTCTTCATATACTGCTTTGTCAAACAGATTGTTAATCGGTTTTAACGGCCAGCCGAGTATATCGTCCGGATCGTAATAGTTGTGCCATTTACATGTCGCAGGAAGCGTGATCGGGATTGGCAGCTTCTGAGAGAACACGAACAGCGGTATGGTGGATCCGAGTGTGATAAATCGTGTTATGGTTTTAAAGCGCTCGAAATCACTCATGTCCCGCACGGCAGGATCGTTCCTTTTCTCTTTCTGCATAAGGTCCCAAATATAACAGGATATGATGTGCGTACCGAGAGAATGGGCGAGAACGATCATCGGCATATCCTTCTTTCCCAAATCCGCGTATATTGCGGCTATGCATTCCTGAATGTGAGCATGTATCCCGTTATAAATACCCTTGTCATTGAGCGGTTGATACGCCGAAGCATCACCCAGAAACCGTACAATAAATTCCCTGAGACGGTTAAAATGGAGTTTGTTGTTCTTCTTTGCGTCTGCCAGATACTTCTTCTGAATCTCCTCGGTAACCGGGGACCAGTATATTGCTTTCCAGCCAATGGTGTCGGGATTTTTTTTCTTTTTGCTCACATGACTGTTGATTTTACGTATCATTTTATGTGCATAGTGTTCCGTTGGCGCACCCATGCCGTGAATGACCACAATGCCGAGCTTTTTATCAGACATGCTTTACTCCTTGTTAACGGTAACGCAAGGTAAGAGGATATGAGGAGACTGGATGAGAACGACTCTCTGTTGTTAAACACACCGCATTAAAAAGTACAGGACAGTGACAGATCCGCCTGTTTTCTGAACGGATTGTAATCAACATTAAACGAGAACTTTTTCGGTTTTCCGCTTTTTTTGCAGCCGCGCACCGGCAATCCCGGTATGAACAATATTGATTATATGAAGGACTCCCGACACTATAAGCATTACTTTCCCGGTTTCCGTATTTAACGTGTCTGCGGTGGCCATTATTATACCGGGTACAAAAAGTGCTGTTTCCGATATGAGATAAACGGTTCCGGCTGTCGGGTTCCGGTTAAGGTAGTGACCCACGCCGGGAAGGACAGTCGAAAGCAGCGTTGCACCAACGACTCTTCCGGGGTTACTCACCGCAGTCACCTCTTTTCCTTCTAACGGAGAAGCAGCTTCAGTTAAATCCGCAGTTTTTTTCCGTATGCCTTGTTAACAGGCGACAGTCCCGTCATGCTACGAGCAGTATTTTGAACCGTAGCCAGCACCACATCATTGATAGTACAGTTTTCACAATCTTCACTTGCCGTCTTCTCGATTTTACCGGTTGCCACATCAACCATGCGTAACGCAACCGTATAGACGGTTCCGACTTTATCAACACTCCCGATAATAATTTTACCGACACCGATCAACTGACCGGCTTCAACCGCACACGAGGAATTATTGCAGCCCGTCTGTTGAAACCCCCTGCTCCCTTAGTATCTCATCCATGCGGGAGCGCTCTATAACATTGAACCTTCCCGTGTTGAACAGTTCGGTGCGAATACGGTTGGAGAGTTCGCCGAGGTCGGTTTCCGAAACACCGTTGCCGTCAAGTTCCAGTACCGCGATATTCAATTTGTCCTGCCCCATGGAGGATAGAACGGAGAGAAACATAAACAAAAATGATGTGAAAATTATTTTCATGGCAATTCCTTGCTGTTGTAAGCTGCAATACTCAAAATAAATAAAATCTTCTGGAGGGAGGGATATTAAGCCGCGGCAGATTGCAAAAGGTTAAGGAGGTATTAATGCGAAACGTACGATTCAGGAGTAAAGAAGAGATAGCGTCTCATTTATCGCAACAAAAGCAGAGCGGGTTATCGGTATCGGAGTACTGTAATCAACACAGCATACCGGTATCGACCTTTTTCAATTGGCAGAAGCGGTGCAAGAGCATGAAGAAAGAGATTTCAACGCCTTCGTTCGCCCATGTTACCCTTTCAGGGCATGGTTCTCTGTGCTATGAGATAGTGCATGGTGAAATAACGGTACGGGTACCGGCAGGAGTTGAGGAAACACCATTGCGTAGCATAGTAACGGTTTTGCATGAGCTGTCTTGATTATGCTTTTGGTTCCTGATTCGCTGGAGATATATGTCTGCTTACAACCTATGGATATGCGGAAGTCATTTGACAGTCTTTCAGGGATAGTCAGCAGTATTATCCGCAAGGATCCGTTATCAGGTCATCTGTTTGTGTTTATTAACAGGAGCCGCAGTAAGCTCAAGATACTGTTCTGGGATCGTACGGGGTATTGCCAGTATTACAAGCGTCTGGAATCAGGTAAGATTACGTTGCCGAGACAGGGAAAAGAAGTGTATCGGTCATGAGGAGACAAAGATACTCGACTATACGCCT
>CAZIYW010000053.1:0-36181 GCA_964543525.1 uncultured Fibrobacterota bacterium
TTTCATTTATATTCAAAATCAAGAAGAAACAAGATTAAAAAAGTTAGAAGAGTAAGAAATTATTTTTTGAATATGTAAGATAAAACTTGTGGAGACAGTGGTTGGTGGGCTAATAGTAAATTTTGGGTGTCATTCGTGGATAAGATGCTGTTAAAGATAAAGAGCTGCTGGGAATAATGATGTGTCTTATTGAGGATCTTTAGCAGCCCACAACCGGAACCTGCGACACTTTGATTAATCGAGATTTATTATCATCGACAATCACCGGAGTTCTTTCTTGCATTATCCAAAAAGAAAAAAGATATAAACATTCTAGAAAAGTAAAAGATTATTATTGGCAATGAACTGATCGCATTTAAAAATGATGAAACAACAAATCCATGGTAAAATGGCCGCTTGGCCTATCATAGGCGGGAATAGGGTCAGCAAGAGTAGTAACCGAATAGCGGATAATCCCAAGTGACGGTATATAGGAGAGGCAGTAACGGCAGTGACTGCTTGCTCCTGCACCTGCCAGCAGAAGCCAGCTTCTCTCTATTGAAATTTCAACGGAATTTTTCAGAGAATCAACGATATTTCTGTAACGGCTGCAGCTTGCAGGCTGGTAAAGCGTGCGATAGTGGTTAGTCACAGCCAGGTTATCACCGGGCACTTCAGTGTTGTCAGATTTACTTCGAAAGGTAATGCCTGATTTATTATCCGATTCAACAATAATAGCACGGGTTTCATCCATTGCTGTACTGACAACATGGATGAGTGAACCGAAATAGGGAATAAATTTCTCCACTGCGTGATAAATATCCATTACTGAAACCGAATCATCACCATTGTAATCAATATATTCAATACCGTTTCGGATAGAGAGCGATACGGGATGATGTGTTGACAAATTAGGCGTCTCTTCATGGAGGTAATCGCCATAGTCAAGGAATGCGCCGAGTCCTTTTTCATTCATGGCGCTGCAGCTGCCTATCATACCGGCCCAATTACAGCTCACCCAGTCATACTCATTGCTTTCCGAAGGCTTGTGAACAATGAGCAGGAGGTTACGTATCATGGCGGGGATTTCTGGATAATCCCAGTGGCGGGTGATTATCAACTTTTCTCTAAGCAACGAATCCTGCATTGTTGATGCGCCCCAGCTTGATATACTTGAGCAACCGAAGATAAAATCGGTGATGTTATAGAGTTCTTCATAACCGCTGAGCACCAGCAGATCGTAATAGTCTATCTCCCGTGTAAGGATTGTGTCATAGAGCGAAATACCGGCGTTATTCATTCCTGCGATCATTCCCTCAGCTTCAGAAATATATTTCTCCTCAAAAGTAAAATGGTTTTGCATAAAGGTGCGGGCACTGTCATAAAGGGATTTACGACTTTTGCACATATACTGCAATAACGCGCCCTCGAATACATCCATAATAGCAGGACCAAGCAGATTACCATGCTGAAAGCCCCGCTCGTAGTGGTTTCCGGAAAGAAAGAGTATCTTGATACCCTGCAGTGTGGCAGTATCACCGCCGGGCGCCTCGTTTTGCCGCTCTAATGCTGTATTGACACAGCCGATTGTGGAAAGGGTTAAAAGGGTGAATAACAGTTTTTTAAACATACGTTAATTTTAGGTTGATTTAACCAACTGTCATTTAGACCCCGTTTTTACATCGGGATCGAAATCTTTTTTGCTGCTCATCTCGACACTTCACTTTGCACAACCTTCGGCACGCTCAGTGCATCGCTTGATGAGCGGTTACATAACGTCGCTTGCCGAGTGTTGTATAGAGTTCATCGAAATGTGTCCTTCGGTTGTATCGAAGCAAGCGTTAACTGCGAAACGTATCGATATATGAATCACACTAAAATTACCACTTCTCAAAATGGACATATTCTTTTGTAAACCGCGTACGTGACACACTTTTTACTGCCGGATAACCAAGTGCAATCACTGCAACAGGTATCACGGGATCGGGAATCTCACACACCTCCTTTACATGGGCTACACGGCCTTCACGGGGATGGACACCCAGCCAGCAGGCACCCAGCCCCAGCCCGTGTGCAGCAAGGAGTATGTTCTCGATAGCCGCGGAACAGTCCTGAATCATATAGCTCAATAACTGGTCATGGGCGGCATTCGGATCACCGCATACCACAATACCAACGTTTGCAGAGGGCAGCATCTTGCCGTTGGGCAAGTCCGCCGCTATTCTGGATAATGTCTCACTGTTGCGAATAATAATAAACCGCCAGGGATCGGTGCAGCAACACGACGGGGCGGCCATTGCCGCCTGTAGAAGTAGCGTAATAAGCTCCTCACTGATTTCTCTGTTCTGATACGAACGTATACTTCTGCGGCCGAAAATGATAGCAAGATTCTCTTTCATGACACCTCCGTTCGCCTTTTCGAATTGTTACGAATGATAAAGTATTAATAAGAAAATAATTGGAATTTATAGGATAAACCAAAAGATAAAACAGGGGAGTAGGTGAACAGTAAAAAGAGAAGTATGCAGGAGTTATTTAATTACAGTTACTTTACGCCTGATAACATTGCCGCTTTCCCCGATATGCAGATAATATATACCCGGTGAGATATTCTCCTTTGAAAGATATATTGCAGACTCTCCAACAGCACTTTTCTTAGCAGCAACACGTCCCCGTGAATCCAGAAGTGACACATTCATTGTACCGCCAACCTTTTCGACCCTGCTGATCCTGATACCGTTATAATGGTCTATTACATACACCCCGGGTATCTCCATACTCTCTGAAACACTCTTTTTCTGTATATCCGTATCATCACGATAATATTTATACAATCCGTCTTCTGTACCCACAAACCAGAATTTCACACAATTGCCATTTTGCGGTATTGCATGTGCACATAATGTCTTTTTGTCAAAATCCAGCCATTGCCACTCTGCATTATCAAAAGAGCCTTGAGGAAAATCAGACAATAAATAAGCTCCGGTATCGGTACAGGCAAAAATCTCAGGAATGTCGGAATTGCTGTAGGTTGTTACATGTAAATCATTTACTCTGTGAGAATCCAGTATACCCGGTTTTAACCGCACCCAACTGAGTGCCATAGGCTTGTGCGTAAAAACACCCCTGTCCGTACCGCAGGCATAATTACCGAGAGCATCACTAAAGTTTGTTCTGTAAAAGCATAACGAGTGAGGCGAAGCTGTCAGCCCGCCATTAAAGGGCAGCCACACATCACCCGGTTTTTGGCTAACCAGCACACCGGCCCACGACGGCTCTGCCAGAGTAAACATGGAACTCGCATACACAATTAATTCGCCGTAATCATTTAACGCCAGAGAAGTAAAAGTTGGCAACCACGGCGGGCCGGTTTCTTTCAATATAGAATCTGCATTAAGCGGCTCCCATTTAGCGACCCCGGTATAGCTTCTGTATATCTCCGGCAAGGTTGAGGCAAAAAGCGTGTCATTCCGTCCAGTAATTGCAGTCACCGGCTGAGATGGTATATCAGCGATTGTACGCCAGTGTGACGAGTCGTCCGCGAAAAAGTAATAACATAGCCCGCTGTCAGTACCGACATAGTAATTTACCAAGCCTTCTATGTAGTCAATATATACAGTGTTTACATTTCGTATAAATAACTCAAAGGAATCCAGATAAGCGGTATAAAAGGGTGTTACCGTCGAATTCAGAGTGTCATATCTATAAATTCCCTCCCCCCGTGTCCCCACTATAATCTCCGTGGTATTATCAGAGATTATTATATCGACAGCAGTCACCTCTATGCCTTCAAGTGCAACTCTCTCCCACTTCCCGCCTATAATCCCGACAGGTAGAAAGAAAATCAAGGATGAAAAAAACAGCATACATCTCATAACCGATTCCCTCGTTATTTTATGGCTGACGATACTGCAATTGCATAAGTCTGTTCCTTTAAAAAACACATTATTGTTCTGCAGTTGCACCTCTATTTTATAATATACCTAATGAGGATTTATGAGCGTGTCATACCTTACAATAAATATACAGTGATTATTTTGATAAAACGGCATGTGTGTCATAAATGGTATTTCCGGCAACCATTCGGACCAGATACACACCACTGCCTAAACAGCGTTCATCAGTGGAGCCTTGAGGCCAGCAAATCGTGTGTATTCCCTCCCTATAGTATCTGTCTGTCAATGTGGCAACAGTTCTGCCTGACACATCAAAGAGTGTAACGGTGACTCTTGCCGGCTGAATAAGTGAAAAATTCACAGTAACGCTTCTGTTGGTTGTATATGCCACGCCTTCCATGCTTGCCGCAGGCGTCTTTACCGTTTGCTCCACCGCCACATTCGACGAATCAAAAATATAGACGCCTTCATTGGTACCCGCATACAGCGCAGGACCATGTCCCGTGCTGTCATGTCGAAAAACAAGACACTGCGGTTGTGCCGGGATATCACCGATTTCACGCCACTCCAGACCGGCCCAGCAATAGACGCCGCTGTTGACTGCAACACACATTGTTGAAACAGCAATAGATACCGGCTGTATAAGGATATCGTTCACCGGCTCATTGTTCGGACTTTCTGAATGTTTCTGCAGTGGCATTGACATTTCCGGGGTACGGTAGAAAATACCGGTATCGATCGTACCGACAAATAATTTTATCCCTCCCCAGTCGATTACCCCTTCAGTCAAAGCTGAGACATTCAGGGTCATAAACGCCGATAAGGTCTCTCCGGTTCCATGGAGAAGGTGTCCCGGCCCCGGCTCCGGACTCTGATCATATCCTCCCGCATAAAGAATGTTTTCACGACTGTATACATGAAGAACCGCGCAGTGCGGCATCTTAACACCGAAACTGTACTGTGGAATATCAATCGGTTGTATCGGCATATAACCACTGCCACCGGTATCAAGAATACTGTATTCAATACCCACCCCGTTTCCTATATACACAACCTGGCCGTTTTCTGTCTTGGCGAGTGCTGTAGGATGTTCCATATAGCTAATTAATTCCGTTGTATAAAAAGGCGCTCCGAGAAGAGTTATATCACCCTGATAAAGCCCGTCGGAATCGGTGCCATTGCCACATGCAGCGACAATACGGGTCGGGCCGGTGACAACAACCTTCTGAGCCGAAAGACTCTGGTTCTCAATCTTATGCCAGGTCTCATAAAAGAACAGATAAAGCCCCGCCGGTGTTGCAGCGATCAGATTTCCCATATCGTCAATAGCAAGATCGTTTATTGTATGGCTGTCAAGGCCCAGTGAATGCCACTGCGGTACCGCCGATATCACGGGAAATATCATTACTGCCACTAAACAAAATACCTTCGCATGGTTACATGGTTTCATACACGCTCCTTACTGTTTAATTGTTACAATTTCGGCTCTTACACCTCAACCAGAAAAGAATTATTCCGATCATTTCTGAAGAATTATATCCAAATCTGAAATTATTTCATCCGATTCGAGCGGTACCGTGTCCCCTTCCATACCGATTATCATGCCGATAAGAGAATCCGGATGATCGGTCCAGGCTGTATCCATCAACCCGGATATGGAGGTGGACAGGATAAAATATTCACCCCGTGGAAGAGTATCGAGCTGAAAAGCTCCACCGGAATCGGCTGCCGTTTTAAACGGAGTACCCGGAATGAATACATCATACCCGACCGCTGCTACCGTATCACTGGTTGCAGTTATAATCCGAACACTTCCGCCGATACTTCCGGGATATGAGAACATTCCGGCAATAGTGTCATTGATACCGCTTCCCACCTTGATATTACTGATAAATACTGATTTTCCGCTGGCAACATCTTTACCAAGGAGATTATAGATACCTTCTCTCATATCAGTAAACTGAAAAACACCGCTTGAGTCTGATACCGTACTCTTTGTAATATTATTAAGGGAATTTAAAAAATAGGGATACGGCAGAAAATCATTATCATATATTTGTAACAACACGTCCGGATTGGACTGTTCAATATTATCCTCAGTTTTCTTTTTAGTTTCACCGGTTATTGTCAAACCATTAATAACAATGGCTACGGTTTCGGATGCGCCACCCGTATCGCCCACCGGCCCCACACCACACTGATGGAACACAGCCCCCACACACGCCAGCCACGCAATATTTCTCATTTGTTTTATCATGAATCGGCCCTCTCTTTTCTCTCCGACAAAGGAAACAGCTGCATATTAAGTTGATATACCTGCTCGGGTTCAGGTACCGACCGTGCAAGTTCCATAATCTCGGAACGAAGCTTTGCCACTTTCTTCTGAATAAGGTTATATGTTTTTTTATCTATACTCATTGTTAGCGTTGACAGCTCCCGCTCGTCACGGGCGAACCGCTCATACGCTGTTTTTGCAAGTTCCAGGGTGGCAAGCTGGAAATTCTGAATTGCAAAGGGTTTTGCCACCGAAGCACCGGATGTAATTACCGCATCTGTCCGTTTATATATTCCCGACTTCGTCTTTTTAACAAGTCCGAGTCGAGTGAGTACCTCAAGAGCTGATTTTACCTCACCCGGTTTTACCGCCGGTTTGAGTAACTTTGTAAGCATCTCGTAATTGTCATCAGTTATTTCGTAAAGTGCGACCAGTTCTCTGACAGCTGCATAGTACCATTTATCATAAAACTCATACTGATTTTGTGTAACGGTACGTACCGGCCCCTTTTGTAAAGAAAGTATCTCCTGATAAAAATGGTTCTTTTCACTGTGGAACCTGGCCTGGTTGAAATAGACCAGTGACCTGAAATAGTTACGCTCTTTCTTGTTTAATTTAAGAATTAGTGCGAGTTCAATTATCAGTTTTTCCGAGATATTCCGCTTACCTTTAAGCACCATGGAAAGGAATCCTGATGATTTAATACCCGCTTTCTGTGAAATGTACCGCAGTGAGAAGCTGCTGTTTTCCTTTCTCCGTTCCGCAATGATATCGTTGAGAAACCGGCGGTAATCCAGGTAGGCGAATATATCGGGCATAGTTCAATTCCTTTCTACCCTTAAATATATTCCTTTTGTTGGCTTCTGTCTATAAAAATGTGATAAAAACGCTCACAATTAGTGAGCAGATTATTTGACATTAATTCATTTATTATCAATCTATTAAGCTAATTTAATAAATATTAAAATACAATTATTTCTACTTATTTAGTGAGCATTATATGTATCTTTAAAATCATTCATCGACTTCACTCTGTGCAGCAATGTAATTTTTTATGTATGAATTGAATCATATAACTCCGGGAACAGGGGCCTGTTATGAATAAAATCGAAATACTCCAGGGAGACATTACCAGACTCAATGTTGATGCCATTGTAAATGCGGCGAACAAATCGTTACTGGGTGGCGGAGGTGTTGACGGCGCGATTCATCGTGCTGCAGGGCCGCAACTTCTTGAAGAATGCCGTACACTCAATGGATGCGAAACCGGAGAGGCTAAAATAACCAAAGGATACAATTTACCGGCAAAACATGTGATACATACAGTCGGTCCGGTTTGGCACGGAGGTAACAACAATGAAGAATCCCTCCTGGCAAATGCCTATTCCAATTCGCTTAGGTTGGCCGTCGAAAACGGCTGTAATACAATTGCCTTTCCCAATATCAGTACCGGGGTATACGGTTTTCCGAAAGACAAGGCGGCCGCGATTGCGGTGAGAGAGGTACAATCATTTCTTGAAAAAAATGAGAAGCTCGAGAAGGTGTATTTTGTCTGCTTTGATCGGGAGAACTATGAGATTTATAACAGTCTTCAGACTACAAGATAATTTTTATCTATGAATGCATCCTTCATATTAATCCAGGCGGGTATTGGAGTAATGGAATAATTGTTACAATGTTTAAGGAGTACAGTTACCCACTACTCCGGCACTCCATTATTCCATTTAAAATTATTATTTGTCAATTTTAAACAGTAATTATATCGCCGGCATCACATTCCCGCCACACACCGGAATATATGCCCCGGTAATAAAGCTTGCCAGATCCGATGCCAGAAATGCCACAACATTGGCAATTTCCTGATCTGTCCCACGCCGCCGCAACGGCACTGTTGACTGGTACTTTTTCTGCACAATGGTATGTTTCCTGCGATCCTTCTCGCTGACAGTCCAGCCCGGAGCAACCTGGTTTACCGTCACCTGATGCTCACCGATCTCTCTGGCCAGCACCCGCAGCACACCGTCCATACCCCGCTTTGCCGAAGCATAGGCCGACATGTTTTTATCGACCTGCATAGCGCACTCCGTGTTTATCCCGATATATCTCCCCCATTTTTTCTTTATCATTGCGGGAACGAATACCTTTGCACAAAAGACATTTTGTAACACACAGCTGCGAAACTGGTCCTCATAGTCGGCTATTTCTTCCTTGAGCAGCGGCTTCCACGGCAGTATCTGCGACACTGCGTTGGCGACAATAATATCCGGATCCCCCAGGACATCCTTTATCTGCTTCTGCATCTGAACAATTGCGTCAAAGGAGCCAACATCACCGGAAACGACACACACATTCTGTCCCAGCGCTTCAACCTCATGCCTTAACTCCTCGGCCTTTCTTCTGTTTGTAAAATAATGCACGGCAATATCGGCGCCACATACCGCAAGGGTTCGCACCATGACCCTGCCAAGTTCTCCGCTTGCGCCGGTTACAAGCGCAACATGTCCTTTGAGATCAATTTCTAACGCCATTTGATTTCCTTACTTTTTATCTCCTTCGCAATCTTCCAGCAAAGGTTCCCGGACAAAAGAAAATCCCTCTTTCTCCGCTTCATCGAACGCGCTGGAACTGCCGAAGATGGTAACGGCGCTTTCTTTTATATCAAGTATCTGTGACGCTTTCTCTTTCAGCGTGGCTGCGGTACTGTGCAGAACCGCGTCACGTATCTGCTGCCGTATCGCTTCGGTACGGCCGCAAAGCAGCGCAATGGTTTCTCCTAATCCCTTGCCGTGCGGGCTGCGCGGCTGATCCAGCCTGCCTATGGCTCCGATAACACTCTGATCAACCTCTTCATCGGTCACACTCTCCGCAACCGTTTTCAGGCCTGCGGTAAAATTCTCGAGGGTACGCGAGAGATTGGGATCCCGGTATGAGGCACAGGCAAAGTCTGGATGGGAGCTAGATGTTAATGCCATACCGCCGTACGCACCGCCTTCCACACGCACTTTGTCCCATAAAAAACCGGTTGAAAGATTCCGCGAGAGAAGATAAAACTGCCCCGCAGACGCCGGAGTCAGCCTGCCAAGCTTCCATGACCGCGCCAGATAATTAACCGATGAATTTATCTCAATTCCCAACGGTTTTGCGGTCTGTTCAGGGTTAAAGGCAAGTACCGCTCCTTTAAGCTCTCTTTCCGGAATACTCTGTATAAAAGACTCCAGAGATGGTATGTAACGATTAGGATCTTCTCCAGTCATGGACACGGCAGTATTTTTCTTCGTAACAATCAGATCGTGAAGCTGAGCCATGGCATCGGCCACGGAGCGCATATCATCCTTCCTGATAACACGATCGAGAAAACGAAGCTGGGATACGCCGTTAAGAAGCTCGTTCAGATAACGGGACCTGACCAGTCGGGACCCTGCATTTGCCACGGCGAAATTATGCCCGCTGCGAATAATAGCGCCGTTGAGATTGTTGCGCATCTCAAAGAGAATATCACGGAGCAGTTTGTTGTTATCCAACTCAGGCGCAGTAAAAAGGTCGTGAAAAATTGCCAGCATGGCATCAAACCGCTCAGGCAGGACTTTCCCGTGGAAAAAACATTTGAAAACAAGATCATCATCAGTACCGAATCGTGTGGTGCACAGCTCGGAACTGGAGATACCACCGGTTGTGAGAGATATTCGTTTTGCCATAGCCTCCGGCGAAAGACCGGCTGCACCACAGCGCGTTATCAGTTCGGTATAGAGCGGAAAATAGGCAATCAGGTCAGCCGGGAGCACCGACAGGTCGAAAATGAAATCCAGATAGACGATATCCGCAGTAAACAACGGGTGGCTAAACAATGTCTGCCCGTTGACCGTTGCGATCTCTGTCGGCACCTTTTCAATCTCCGGAGGGATATCGGCTCTGCTGAGTTTGGGTAACGTAGCAAGCGCTTCAGGTGAGGGATGACTTTTCTGCTCCTCAAGGAGATTGAGTGTTAATGAATGGTACAGTTTTTTATCATCCTCTGTAAAGTCGGCACTTAAAGCAGCGGCCTGCTCCTCGGTTTTTTTACCCAGTTGCTCGCCCATTTCAGACGAAGCAACTACCACGGACATCAGATTATGCGTATTGTCAAGAAGCAGTTCGCGCATCTTGCCGGCAAAGTACCCGGTTCCCTCCTCCTTTTTCGATTTAATGAATTGCATCGGCTCTTCAAATTTGAGGTACGCCAGCGGATCGCCCTCATAAATCCAGGAACGCAGTGCCCGATCGGCCAGTTTCAGATTGTAGGGAAAATGACCACCGTCAGTTATCTCCCGCAGTCGGAACTCTATCTGCCGTATAGACCCTTCCAGTAACTCCGCATCAAGTCCCCGTTCGACCTCTTTTCGTATCGTATCAAATACTAAAATTCTTATAGTATCTGCCCTGTCCGGTGTTGTTTTGCGCAATCCTGCACAGAACATACCGTGCAGCAGATCATCGTCAAAGCCACACATGTCATCAAGATCTTCACCCAGTTTGGAGTCGATCAGTACCCGGCGAAGCGGCGAACTCTCGTTATCAAAGAGGTAATAGGAAAAGATACGTCCCAGCAACGCCGTCAGTGCTTCTGACGAAGTACCGAAGAGCCAGGATATAATGACACTGGCAGTTCCGTCATCCTCTTTCGATGCCGGAGCCGAAAATTGAATCTTCCGCGATTCTTTCCATACCGGCTGCGGATGAATTGTCGAATCAACCTCACGGCGATCGAAAGCGGAGAGAAAATTATTCTGAAGAAACCTGAGTGTTTTCTCTGACGGAATGTTACCGTAGAGGACAATAAAGGAATTTGAGGGATGATAAAACCGGCGGTGAAACTCTACAAACTGCTCATAAGTCAGGTCGGTGATATGCTCAGGCTCCCCACCGCTTTCATAATAGTATGTAGTATCCGGAAACAGCTCCGACATTGTTCTCCGGGCCGCATGGCTCCGGAAATCGGAAAAAACCCCTTTCATTTCGTTATACACAATGCCCTTAATCGACACGGAATCCGAAAGATTCTCAATATCAAAATGCCATCCCTCCTGCGCAAAGGTCATTTCCGAAAGCAGCGGATTAAATACCGCATCACAGTAAATATCAACCAGATTGTAAAAATCCTTCTCCACCTGGCTGGAAACCGGATATATGGTCCTGTCAGGATAGGTTATGGCATTCATAAAGGTCTGCAGCGATCCTTTCAACATTTCTTTAAACGGATCCTTTAAGGGAAACTTATTGGAACCGGCCAGCACCGAATGTTCAAGGATATGCGGCACGCCGGTATTGTTATATACCGGGGTACGAAAACAGATACAGAACAGGTTGTTCCTGTCTTCGTTGAAAAGATGTAACACCTGTGCCTCTGTTTTTTGATGATTAAAAATTGCAGCCTCTGATCGCAATTCAGGAATATTTTCAATTCGCTCAACCTGAAAACCTGAAAGTTCGTGTCCAACTGTGAGTTTCTGGCTTACCATAATTGTCCTTTAATTCTGTGACATTCCATTATATATTGTATTCTCGCAATAAAAGAAGACCTATAAAATTAATACTTACGCCGATTTAAATGTTATTTTAAAATACAATTCAAGAATTTATTTGTATATAGGGGGCAGAAACAGTTTTTCACAGGAGTACCTATGAGACCTCTATCACTTTTATCAGTTATATGCAGCATTGCCATTATTACCCAGGCGAGTACCTACTATGAAGACAGATTCCCGACAGAAACGGGAGCCCGCAGGTTAAGCTCGATTTCCAGTTCATTTACCAACAGTGACGGTTACAACACCTGGGATCATGCACAAATCCCGCTGGGAATTTTTGAGTATCAGAAAGCCATGACCACCCTCAATCTCGGCTACCGACGGCTTAAATGGAAAGATGTTGCCAATTTTGATTCAACCCGCGTCTTTAACGGCATAATTATGCCGGCAATCCGGGTGGGTGCACCGGGGAAAGTGTTTCTGGACCTCCACTATTCAATTAACCCGATATCCATCACTGACTATAAAGAAACACCATCAATGCTGCTTAACCGTTTTGCCCTGACTGTGATCGGGCAAGTCGAGGACGGCAGGTTTCAGATAGGTATGACCGGACAGGGATACATCGGTAAAGAGGAGTGGGATGCGAACAGCAACGAGCGTATCCTGATGGGAGGGGATAACGTCGGTCTCTTTCTGGGATTCAAACTGCATGAAGTGGTTCTTCTGAATGTATTCGGGCATACTGCCGGCTATATCGACACCCTCTATATGGGGAAAGTGGACGGTGTCGAATATAATTACCCGCAGGAGCGGTTTTCCTGGTTCCAGATGCCGGAAATTAATGTAGCCATGGACATCGGGAAAGAAGACATGCCCTATATGAGCAACATGTCGATAACCTATTCACATAATAATTTTGTGTACACCGGGAAAAAGGATGAAAACACGCCAATGTTTGAAGATTACTATGATACGTTAAATAATCAAAACGCTCTTTCTGAATACAACGAGGGTGGTGATATTGATCCCATTGTCAGTGACAGTATTGCCTGGCACATGCAGCATTTATGGAATATTGAAGTAAACGATATTCTGTGTTTTGATCCGGCAGTACAGCTTGGATACTGGCACAGCAGATACAAACATATGGAACCCAACGGTGACAATTATCCTGTCAACTATGACGGTGAGCGTCCCGGATGGGAGTGGGATACAAAATCATTCCGGTTCGGGCTGGGCGGCACCTGGTGGATGAGAGAAATTACCAAAATATGGGTAGAGTATTCATATAATTCACTGAAGCTGGAAGTAACCGGCGACAAGCTTGACAGATTCAAAGACGAGGTTCCCCGAAATAACGGCTACAGCAGACTCGGTCTCGGCTTTACCACCAATTTTGACGAAATACCGCGACTGGGAATGCCTGAGTCGGTGGGACTGTTTTTCACTTTTGGTTTCCTGTTCATGCAGGACAATCTGCTTACCGGCCCCTATGGCTCGAAACCGTTCCATCGTATGTATCCTATCTATGACAATACCGTTGAAGGTCTCGTCACCGATCTCGCCGTTGAGCTGAACCGATATCAGCCGTGGGAGGTTATCAAACATCAGTTAAACACAATGCACATCGGTTTCGGTATCGGCGCCACTTTTCTGGATAATGCATTTGAAACATCGTTCCATTTCGGCATACTCAATCAACGCTTCACAACAGATCCCAAAGATGAATATAAGGGTTTTGAATTCGGCATCGATCTGATTTACAACAGGCTCGGAACATCGGGCAACTCCCCGGATCAGGCTGTTGACAAAGCAAAAACACCGGCAACGAGCTCTGTACCGGAAAACTCTGAAGTCCCTTACAATCCAGGGGAACAGCCGAATCAGCAGTATTGATTCAGGAGAGAAAACAGTTCCTGGAATAACACATCACTCTTGAAAAAGGGTGCTGTTTTTTTATATAGTACATCGCTCATATGCAATATCACTGAAAATCTTTTTCCTGAAATTACAAAAAGACTTAGTTACATTATGTAATATATACTATATTAAAATTTCGTATGAATCGGCTCTCAATTCGTACGAGGGCGCTCTTATTTACAGGAACATAATCAAATAATAGTTAATAAACTCACTATCTCATCTGGGAGCGGAGGATTAGATATGAAAAAATTGAGTATACTTTTTCTCTGTGCAGCTGTTTTTTTATCAATAATTGGCTGTGGCGTCAGCAAGAGAGCACTTGAGGACGCTGAAAAAAGAATTAATGCATTATCGGAAAAAGGAGTGCCTGACAGTTCACTTTCACGGGCGAAAGTATTTCTGTACCAGGCAAAGGATGCCAAGCAGCGCGGCAATGTCGGCCTGGCAAAAATGTCTGCCGATTCAATGCGGATACTTATTGCCCAGGCAGAGGCGATGTATGAAGATAATATGAATCGTCTCAAACCGTGGATTCAGCAGCAGAAGCAGCATATCAGCCAGGCGACCGCACACCTTACCGGTCTGCAGAAGAAACATGCCGACAGTCTCATGGGTGTAATAGATTCATTCATCGCCATGAACTGGCTGCTGCAGGCAGAGGCGCATATCAACGAATTCATCGACTATATTCCCAAGCTTAAGTCCGACGAAGAGCGTGTTGAAGAACTGCGCCCCCGCGTACCCGGTACCTGGACCTGTACCCAGCGGACAAAACATACTCAGGATAAAAATGTTAATGCCGTGGAATATAAAATATTCACCTTTAACCGGGACGGTTCAGTCAAACTGGTCGAGAAAAAGCGGGGACAAAGTACACCCTACTTTAAAGAGGACTGGGAATTTCAGTCATACGGCAACTATGATATCAAAGGTGATACCATTGTTCTCTTCATCGATCGTTTTAAAGCGGTACGACAGGATTTCTGGGATCTGAAAACGGATGACAGAGGCAGAAAAAAATGGATTAAAACATCGCATGAAACCTACGACTCTGCAATCACCGACGGCAGCCAGGATCGGTTTATTACCTTTACAGACCTGAAAAATGATTTCGTCAAACGCTGATACGAATTTCTCTGAAACAGATAATAAAAAAAACCGTCCAACCAGGCGGTTTTTTTTCTGGAATAGGCGCCATTAAAAACGGCTGATCAGCTCAATGGAAGACATAATCGAAAGATATACCTTAAGAAACCGCTGAAAAATGAGTGGTTTTGCCCAGAACGCAATACGGATATTGTAGGTATCTATGGTAAAAAAGAATTCGACAAACTGGTGCCCGTACTCGGTGTAACACCACCGCAGCATGGGAATATCACCGACAACCATGGCAATGACACCCGAATCGGCGCTTATCGCATCGTTATCCGTAAGTTTTATCTTCCGGTACATTTCAAAATACTCTTCAGTTGATGCATTCAGGTTCAGCGCGACTCCCCGCACTCCCTGAAGACCGTCAACAGTGGTTCCGACAAACAGCAGCTCCCGTCCTTCCTTCTGATGTTCTATAGCGAGTCGTTTCAGGGAGCGTACCATATCGTTGGGGTCGGTAAAAAGATTCCAGTTCCTCTCGAATGTCAATGAAAACCGGAGGGGTTTATTCTGATAGACACCATCTTCCATGAAAAAAGAATCGGGATAAAATTCCTTAATCGCGCCGGCGCATGCAAGCAAACCGAGCGCTACTATTCCGGACGGAATTCTTTTTCTCATGTATTGGTTCCTCGTAGGAGAGGTTGGTCGGTGCTTCTTCTACGCATGCTGATACGCGAAACATCGGCGCCCAGGCTGCGGAGCCGCTCATCTATACGCTCATACCCGCGATCTATCTGGGCGATGTTGTGAATGACACTTCTTCCCTCGGCAGCCAATGCGGCAATAAGGAGCGCCATGCCGGCACGAATGTCCGGAGAGCTGATATGGGCGCCGTATAATCGTGACGGCCCGACTACTAAAGCGCGATGCGGATCACAGAGTACAATCTGCGCACCCATACTGATTAATTTATCGACAAAAAAGAGGCGTGATTCAAACATCTTTTCGTGTATAAGGCAGGTGCCCTGCGACTGGGTGGCGGTAACCAGCATGATAGACATGAGGTCCGCGGGAAAACCCGGCCACGGACTGTCTTCAATCCGGGGAATGGCATCGCCGAGATCTTTACGGATACAGAGATTCTGACCATCAGGTATATGAATTGTTTTATTCTCCCGGTCAACTTCCACGGTAACGCCGATGCGCTCGAACTGAAACAGAATGAGCCGCATCACCCGGGTATCGATATGGGTAATGCTGATAGCCGAGTCGGTAGCGGCGGCCAGGCTGATGAATGATCCCGCTTCAATATAATCGCTTCCGACTTCATGTTCGACTGCCTTAAACTTTTTTATACCGTGAATAGTCAACACATTCGACCCGATACCTTCGATGAAGACGCCCAGTTTCTCAAGGAAACGGCACAGTCCCTGCACATGAGGCTCCGAGGCCGCATTGGCAATGACCGTCCTTCCCCGCGCACCGGCTGCAACGATAAGCGCATTTTCCGTTGCAGTCACCGATGCCTCGTCCAGATAGATTTCGGTACCTTCCAGCCCCTTTGGCGCATTGAGAATATAGGTAAAACACTCTCCTGTATCCTCACTCCGCTCCCGGGTAACGTCCATGGAAGCTCCCAGTTTCTGAAACACATAAAAATGGGTATCTATACGTCGTCTTCCTATAGAGTCACCGCCCGGCTGCGGCAGTATAACCTTACCGGTGCGCACCAGCAGCGCTGAGGCAAACAGAATTGAACCCCGTATCCTGCTGGAAAGCTCCAGAGGAAGAAGTGAGGTTCCAATATTTGATGCATCAACGGTAACGGTACCGTCGGCAAGCGGAGAAACCGTCACTCCTAATGCGGCTGCAATTGACAGCATATCCTGCACATCACCGATATCAGGCACGTTAGTAAAGGTCACCGGTGCATCACACAACAGTGCAGCTGCAATGAGCGGCAGCGCCTCATTTTTATTGCCGGATACGGCAACCGCTCCGGAGAGCTTCTTTCTCCCTTCAACGACAAATGTACTCATGAGCACCTCGAAGTATTTCACATGACAATAGTATAAAATAAATGGTGCGGCTCTACGAACTATATATTCTGTAAAAACACTAGAAAACCAGAAAACGTGTTACATTTTCTTTATTACGTAATGTAAAGACAAAGAATGAGTGCAGAAATATATCATTTAACTAATAAGAAATTTGCTGCATATAAATAAAAACAATACTATAATAAGAATCACCTGTTTCAGACCGGAAATCACGCGGGAAGAAGGTATTCCGGCAGATATTTTTTACACCACAATACAAAGAGGTTATTGCGAAAACAGTACACAAAATGTATGAAAATTAAATAAAAATTACTTTTATTATTATTTTTGTATATATTATATAATGTTTAAATAAGTTAAGCTCTGTCTTACTTGCTATATTAAATTTTAACGAACATTGTCATTACAGGGAATTCTTCTTCGAATAGCAAGTTTACGCCGCTTTCAGTGGATTAACGCACTATTTGAGAGAACAACCACCATTCCTAAGAGGGTTCTAAATGATAATACGGGTAAGCTAAGACAGAGCATTCTTTTTTTCTGAACGAAATGCCCCCAAACAAAAAATGCGTTAATCCGCATCCGGACACAGTAGTCGGTATAAGTCAGTAAAAGGTTTATTTTTTTTGTTTTTTTCCGTGCTCGGAATTGATACCCATTAACAGATAGCACGTTTTTTTCAGGTTTTTTTAGCGGGTTATGGAGGCGGCACCCAGATTCGAACTGGGGATAAAGGTTTTGCAGACCTCTGCCTTGGCCACTTGGCTATGCCGCCTCAAAAAGAACGAGGTTTCCACACTTCGGAAACCCTGATGCCAAAAATGGAGCGAGAGACGGGATTTGAACCCGCGACAACCACCTTGGCAAGGTGGGGCTCTACCACTGAGCTACTCTCGCAAGTGTTATCAAAAAATAGTATCAAAGGGAATACAAAGTCAACAGTAATAATATACTACAAATATCTTTAAATCGCTTTTTAAAAAGACTGCCTGTATCGGTAAAGCCTGCCCTTACCGTTTATAGGTAATGGTAATTGTAAAAGAAGTTGCTTTATAAATGAGCTAATCCGGATTCCAACTTTGTACCGTAGTAAGTACAATGGCTAGAAAAGCCATCATAGCGAGCGCAGTACCTATCTGCCGGCGGTATTTAAAATTACGCCGTACAATATGAATTTTTTCAGTCTTCTTTTCTTCCTCAGGTGAAGGCATCCGGGGAAGTGCAAGCGTATCACCGGTAGTGGTATCTACAACAGTAGCGTTAGTATCAACAGCAGTATCCGTATCTGCCGCAATGTAGGTGGTAGAATCAGTTGTGGCAGTATCAATCTGCACAGTATCCTGAGTCTGAGCCATGTCAACGGCAAAACATGCTAACAGAGACAGTAATAATCGTATTATTTTCATAAACACTACACCAGCAATTTTGAAAAAAGGGTACGGATCTCCTTTGGATTACCTTTCCCTTTGGTAGCCTTCATAGCCTGACCCATAAAAAAGGCCATTAATTTCTTCTCTCCCGCCTTGAAACGGGTAACCTCATCGGGGAATCGAGAAATTATTGCCTTTACCGTCTGCTCCAGAGCGCCGGAATCGGATATCTGCCTGAGACCCATCTCATCAACAAGTGCAGCAGGTTCTTTATCGTCCTCCTCGATACGGCTTAATATCTTTTTAGCGGCAATTGCCGAAATGTCGCCGTCGTTGACAAGCTGCAGCAATTCTCCGAGACGTTTGGGAGTCACTCTGAGCGCAGTCACTTCCACCTTTTTCTCTTTACAGATACGCAAGACCTCTCCCATTACCCAGTTCGCCGTCATCCGCGGATCCGCATTCTTCTCCACCGTTTCCTCGAAATAATCCGCCACCGGGCGGGCGTCGGTCAATACCCGGGCATGATCGCTGCTCAAACCGTACTGCGATATAAACCGCTCGAACCGCTCCTGAGGCAGCTCAGGCATGGTTTTCTTTACCTTTTCAACCCACGACTGATCAACAAGTAGCGGTACCAGATCCGGTTCCGGGAAGTATCGATAATCGTGGGCGTCCTCCTTTGAACGGAGCGTATAGGTAACATTTTTCTGTGCGTCCCACTCCAGCGTTTCCTGAACAACCGATTCGCCCGAAGATACCACCTCAACCTGCCGGCGGGATTCATACTCAATTGCTTTCTGCAGAGCGCGGAATGAATTCAGATTCTTGACTTCGGTTCGCGTACCCAATGTATCCTGCCCTATCTGCCGAATTGAAAGATTAACATCAAACCGCATATTTCCTCGCTCCAGATTGCAGTCGCAGACGCCCATATATTCCAGAATCTGCTTTACTGCCTGACCATAGGCACAGGCTTCCTCCGCACTCCGCATATCGGGTTCCGAAACGATCTCAATGAGCGGTGTACCGCACCGGTTATAATCGAGCAGGGAATCGATATCCTGGTCGTGAATCATCTTACCGGGATCCTCCTCGATATGTACCCGGGTAATGCCGATTGTTTTAGACGTGGTGCCGGTGTGAATTGTAATATGTCCGTTTCGGCAGATCGGCAGCTCATACTGGGAAATCTGGTATCCCTTTGGTAAATCGGCATAAAAGTAGTTCTTACGGTCAAAAATCGATTTCTCCGCAATAGTACAGCTCATTGCCAGTCCGGTCAGAATTGTTTTCTCCACCACCTGACGGTTAAGCGCCGGTAAAGTACCCGGCAGTCCCAGGCATACCGGGCACACCCGTGTATTGGGCTCGCCGCCGAACGATGATTCGCACCCACAGAATATTTTTGATGTCGTATTCAGCTGCGCGTGTATCTCCAGGCCAATTACCGTTTCAAACTCCACTGCATTCCTCCCGAAAAACTTTGTACTACTCTTTGACAACCCTGAAGGCATACCCTCTGGTTTTCAAGTGCTTGTTTCCGTAGTCAAGGGCCTCATCCTCGCGGGTAAACCGTCCTATACGTACTTTATGAAACTCTTTACCTTTTATTTTCTCTTTTACGACCGTTACATGATCAAAATTTTTTTTCATTTTTTTCTGCAGCTTTCTCGCATTTTCTACGGAACTGAAGGCTCCAACCTGCAGGGTATACCGGGCTCCATGCTTATTCTCCACCGGCTTAACAACCGATACTTCAGGTTCTCCGGACACGGCACCAAAATCGTCCCTCCCACCTAAATCTTCTATATCTTCCTCAGAAAAAGAGACCGACTTTGTAAACAGCGCCTCAAGCAAATCCTTTTCAAGCAGCAGAGGATTTTCTTTTATAAGTTCCGCGTATATTTCTTTACTGCGGGCAGTATCCCCGGTGTGATACGCTGCGAGACACGCCCCTGCCCGGGCGGATACTGACCACGGCTCATCACTGAATTCCCAGGCGGTATTGTAACAGTTATACGCTTCCTTATAGTTTCCCTGCTGGTAAAAGGCGTTACCCAGATAATAACGCGCTTTCTTTACCGCCTGCCTATCGTCACCTTTCGAGACCATTTCCAACCATATTGATTCTGCCTTACGGTTATCGCCCCGGTTGAAAATCGCCATGACCTTACCATGACTGATCGTACTTGTCGCATTCAGCTTTTCTGCTTTTATAAAAGCCGTCTCTGCATTTTTATACTCTTCATTACAGTAATGGAGACACCCCAGACGGTATAACGCCTCAGCTTTCAGTGAATCCGGGACTGATTTACTCCGGGCAAGACTGTCATACATGCTTCCGGCATCTGTACCACTAGTAAGGATTTGTGCATACGCAAACCATGTCGGCGGGTCAGAGGGATTTTGTTTATAGGCCCGCCGAATATACCGGGAGGCTTCATCAAACTTCCCTTCACTCAGAAGCGCAAGCCCATCCTCCAAATCACCGGCAAAGGTTGACACAGATAGTAATACGAGCACGATTAGGGATGATTGCGTCATGTATACAAAATAATGAAAAGATTACTGTTTTCATTATATTTTTTACGAGAAATAATAATTTTAACGGCAGGGAGCAGTGGCACCTTTCACATTGCCGGCACAGGAACTCACCCGGCAGGTAAAATAAAGCGTCCCTATTGTACCGGCGTTGCTAACATTTAGATTATTTTAAAATCAGAGAATAACGACACTCAAATAAAAGACAAGCGTATGGATAGTATTTCAATCCTTTTTATCGCCGTAGCCCTGGCCATGGATGCCTTTGCCGTTTCGATTGCCAACGGCCTGACCATGTGCCCGCTGCATTTCAGAACCGCCTGTATCTCCTCATTCCTGTTCGGTCTCTTTCAGGCATGCATGCCGCTTCTGGGGTGGTTCCTCGGATTTCAACTGAAAGGATTCATTCAGCCTGTCGACCACTGGATCGCCTTCGCCCTGCTCAGCTTTATCGGCGGCAAGATGATCTATGAAGCGTTCATACTGGAAAAAGAGAACACAAGAGCGCTGACGATAAAGGTGCTGCTTGTTCTTGCGGTCGCAACGAGCATCGATGCATTCGCTGTGGGTATTACCTTTGCCGTGCTCCATACGGCGATACTGAAACCGGTTATAATAATCGGTATCGTTACCTTCCTTCTCTCTTTTCTGGGAGTATGGATCGGCTGTACCTTCGGTAAAAACCTGAGCGGAAAAGCAGAAATCGCCGGCGGCATAATTCTTATCGGCATAGGTGTTAAAATTGTTGTCGAACATATATATTTTATCCCCTGATTAGGATTAGGTTACTGTAGTCAGGCACAAAGCATACCTATGAAACAATACAAAGCATACCTTTTTGACGGCGACGGCACCCTGTATGACACTGCCGAAATGATCTATCAGTGCTTCGCATACTCCTGTAAAAAATTCGGCAATGTCAACGTTACCCGTGATGCGGTATTCGGTAATATCGGTATCCCGCTCCGGCCGCAGCTCGAACATTTCCTCGGCCCGCTGTCCGATGAAAAAGCCGCAGAGGTCATGCAGACTCATATGGCCTATCAATTGACAATATACAAAGATTATCTCACCCTCTTTCCGGGAGTTGCGGAAACACTTCAGCAACTGAAAAAAAATGGGAAGAAACTGAGTGTGGTTACCTCCCGGAAGATACAGACACTCTCCCTCTACCTTGAGACTACAGGAATAAAAGTGCTGTTTGATACGCTGATAACACCGGAATCAACCCGAGAGCACAAGCCGGAACCTGAGCCTGCTTTTGCAGCATTGAAGGCGTTGGGCTGTGCCCCCTCAGAGGCACTGTTTGTCGGTGATTCCGTGTATGATATTGCCTGCGGGGCCGAAGCCGGGACAGACACCGCCTTTGTCGGCTGGAGCCATATCCCGGTTTCATCAGTACCCATACAGCCGACATACATTATTAATAAAATGAGTGAATTATTATAGTATTTTAATTTCTCCCAGACATTCGTAATCGTAAGTATAATCCTTAATCGAACTAAGAAAAAAAACGATTACGAGCAGGATCACGATTAAAATAAGAGGGTGATTAATGGAAAACTTTACTTTCTCTCTGCCGACTGAAATATTCTTTGGAAAAGCTCAGATTAAAGTACTGGGCGAG
The DNA here is from genome assembly GCA_964543525.1 of uncultured Fibrobacterota bacterium. GTDB lineage: Bacteria > Fibrobacterota > Chitinivibrionia > Chitinivibrionales > JANQEN01 > CBDVBE01. Next base: position 22,277 of record CAZIYW010000053.1, read on the forward strand.
GAGATACGAAAACATGGCGGTTCCAACGTACTCATCTGTTACGGCAGTGATCGTATCAAAGAAAACAAGCTGTTTACTGTTGTTACGAAGCAGTTAAAAAAACAGAAAATTACATTCCACGAACTAAACGGTATTCAGCCGAATCCGAGAATTTCCCGTGTCCGTGACGGTATTCAACTGTGTAAAGAACATGGTATTGATTTTCTCCTTGCGATTGGCGGCGGTAGTGTCATTGACAGTGCCAAAGCTATTGCCGCCGGGTACTATTATGACGGTGATCCCCGGGATTTCTTTATTAAAGAAGCAGAGGTCGCCGAAGCACTACCGCTGGCAACGGTTCTCACCCTTGCGGCAACCGGATCGGAGATGAACGGCAACGGTGTTATCAGCAACCTTGAAACACAAGAGAAACGGGCGGTGGGCTCTCCCCTGCTGCTGCCCCGGTTTTCCATTCTCGATCCCGAATACACCTTTTCAGTTCCTCCAAACCAGACTGCCGCCGGTATTGTTGACATCATGAGCCATGTTTTCGCGTTCTATTTCTGCTCTGCTGAGGATACCTATCTGCAGAGCAGTCTTGCCGATGCAATTCTCAGAACCGTTATTCACTATGGTCCTGTTGTTCTTAAGGAGCCTAAAAATTACGTTGCGCGGGCAAATATCCTCTGGGCCGGCACCCTGGCGCTCAACGGCCTCCTCAGCTTCGGCCAACCGGGGGACCGGGCAGTCCATGCAATAGAACATGCAGTCTGTGCGGTTTCCGATATTACTCACGGAGTCGGTCTTGCGATATTGACACCGTGCTGGATGGAATATGTGCTCAGTGCCGCCACCAAGATGAAATTCTACTCCCTTTCGGTCAACATTTTCGGTGCGCTGAGCGGAAGAAACGACACGCTTACCGCAAAGAGTGCTATTATAAAAACGCGCGAATTCTTTTCTTCCCTCGGTATGCCTACACAGCTCAGTGCGATCGGGGTTGCGGAAAACCAACTTGAAACTATTGCACAGAAAACCGTCCGTTTCGGTAAAATCGGGACTCTGAAAGAACTTGCCTTCGATGATGTGATGGCGATTCTGAAAATGGCCTATTGACCGGATAATAAACCAATCACAGCTCAAACCATACATTCCCCGACCAGACACCGGGGCTTGAGTTATTCTCTCCTTTCCTGTTTTTGAAACTGATTTTTACCGCGGTAAGGTCTTTTATCGGTTTAACGGTAATGAAGATTTCAGGCGCGGTCAGTACCGCATTATTCCGACAGAGCATTTCATAGCCGCATCCCAGCATGGTGATTTTCAGTGTGTCAGACGGTGACAGTATAACGGCCTGGGAAACCTGAAAGGAAAGAATGAAAAAAAGAATTGTTGCTGCTTTAATTGAAGAATGCATAACAGTTATCCGGACACGGCTGAAGAGAACAGGTACAACCCAGACTCATACTATTATTGTAACAAAATTCTTCTGCTTCGGATGGGGAAAAAGGAGGTGTTTTCCGAAAAATTGTTTTCTGGGAGAAAACAGCCGGTAAACAGGATAAAAAAAGGGACGCGTTAAAAAACGTCCCTCAAGTTTATTGTGCAGGATTGTTGAGTTATTTAAAATGCAGTGCAAAGAGAATAGGCGCGATAATCATGGCGACAACGGAAACGAGCTTGATCAGGATGTTCAGACTCGGACCCGAGGTGTCTTTCAGCGGATCCCCGACAGTATCACCCGTGACCGTCGCTTTGTGCATCTCATCATAGGCTTCACCGTATACAGAATGACCTCCGTCCTTCACCTGCTTCTTCGAGTTGTCCCATGCGCCGCCCGCGTTGGCCTGAAAAATAGCCATACAAACACCGGAAATCGTACAGCCTATAAGCAGGCCGCCAAGCATATTAGGTCCGTATCCCGGAACAAGTCCCACCACCACCGGAACTACCACGGCAATAAGACCGGGGACTATCATTTTCTTAATCGCCGCATCCGTGGCAATCTCGACACAGTGAGCATACTGAGCTTTATCGTCGGCCGCATGAATAACCTTCTTTTCCTCTTCGTTGGGCTCCCGCTCTTCACTCTCAGCTTTCTGTGCAGCCAGAAGCGCCGGTTTCAGTTCCGCTATTTCCTTAAACTGACGTCTCACTTCATTAATCATATCCTGGGCCGCTTTTCCCACGGCAACCATGGCCATAGCCGAAAATCTGAAGGGAAGCATACAACCGATTAACAGCCCCACCAGCACAAAGGGGTCGGCGGCATTAATCTCGACCATGCCGTTCATCTTGGTAATATAGGCGGCTGTCATAGCCAGAGCGGTAAGTGCGGCCGAGCCAATGGCAAAACCCTTCCCCACCGCAGCAGTGGTATTACCCACAGCATCAAGCTTATCGGTGCGGGAACGGACATCCCTGCCGAGCTGTGCCATTTCTGCGACCCCGCCTGCATTGTCGGCAATAGGCCCGTAGGCGTCCACAGCCAGCTGAATACCGGTTGTCGAAAGCATACCGACCGCCGAAAGCGCCACACCGAAAAGCCCGGCAAACAGATAGGCCAGGATTATGGCGCCACAAATAAGGATTATCGGAATCGTGGTGGAATTCATACCAACTGCAAGTCCCTGAATGATAGTGGTTGCCGGACCGGTACGTGCAGACTCCACAATTTTGCCAACCGGGGTTCGTCCCGTTGCAGTGTAATATTCCGTCGTTATTCCTATAAAGGTACCGGCAAGCAGGCCACCGAATACGGCTACTGCCAGTCCCCACCACTGGTACACCTGCGGCTCGGCCGACGGTTTCAGTACATTCGTGACTTCAATTGCACCCTGCGGTATCATGTAACGGGTTACCGCAATCGTGGCAAGTATCATCAGAATGGCCGCACCGAAAGTACCCGTATTAAGAGCAGCCTGAGGATTGCCTCCCTCCCTGGTTTTCACAAAAAAGGTTCCGATAATGGAACAGAGGATGCCGATCATACCGAGGACAAGGGGAAGATACACGGCCGCCATATTATTGCCGCCCAGCTTTGCAAGACCTGCAGCCCAGGCGGTTCCAAGAATCATTGAAGAAACGATGGATCCGACATAGGATTCAAAAAGGTCAGCTCCCATACCGGCCACATCCCCGACATTATCCCCCACATTATCGGCTATGGTAGCGGGGTTCAACGGGTGGTCCTCCGGAATGCCCGCTTCAACTTTACCGACCAGATCCGCGCCGACATCGGCCGCTTTGGTGTATATACCACCGCCGACACGGGCAAAGAGCGCTATGGAAGATGCACCGAGAGAAAACCCTGAGAGCACATTAAGCGTAAGAATAAGAGTACGCTCCGTTTCAACCCCATACATCTTGCTGTAAATGATAAAAAGAGTACCGAGTCCCACCAGAGCCAGACCAACAACGCAGAGGCCCATAACCGAGCCCCCGGAAAAGGCAACCTGCAGAGCGCCGTTCAATCCTCCCCGCGCGGCACTTGCCGTACGAATATTGGCTTTCGTGGCAACTTTCATACCGATAAATCCGGCAAGAGCCGAACAGAAAGCACCGACGACAAAGGATACGGCAATCATCCAGGTGGAATCTTCCAGCCCGGCATTGGATGCTCCCAGAGCAACCGCCACCGCAATAACAAAAAAGGCCAGGACTTTATATTCTCTTCTCAAAAAAGCCATGGCCCCGTCAGCTATCCAACCCCCGATTTTCTGCATCCGTTCATTGCCGGGGTCCTGCTTGCCGACCCACGAAGCCTTAATAAATGCATAAAAAAGAGCAAGGACCGCAGCACCTATTGGTCCGTAAAGATACAGTTGATTCATCAAATCCTCCAGTGCGATTAAAATTATAAGTTTAAGTTAATGAGTTTATACAATAGCTGTTTAATTTCAAAGACCGATACTTTCAATCACTACAGCGAAAATTGAAGTAGTAAAATAAATTATTAAGAGAGAGGATAGCGAAATTGTTGATGTGAATAAGATTTATGGAAGGCCCAAAGCATGCCGGTACGGTTTAAGACAATACCTCTCATTTTTCCTTAAGAAACAACTCGCCCAGCATGTCAAAATATTTCTGAACATTCCTGCGGTAGGTGTCGGGAAAGTTACCGTCAAGGGCTTTCATACGGAGTCGGTAGAAGGTGTCGGTCTGATCAATAGTGCCCCGGAATGCATCGCCTGTCTGATCTGTAAAGACCGTTACCGCGGATTTTGATTTACGCTCCTCTTTCCCTTCCTCCTGCTTATGAATCGAGAGGGTCTGCTGCAGCATACGGACAAGAAAACGGTCCTGGCGATCCGCGATCTGCGGTTGTGGATTTTCAAGCATCTTTGCAATACGGCGGGCCTCCTTCTCAAGCTCATTAACTCGTTTTTTCATACCCTCCCCGGTACCATCACCGTATTTCTCACCCAGTTCCTTAAGCTGATCTGCAAGTTGACGCTGTGCGTTCTCAGCCGCTTTTCGTGCGGCGTCGGTATTCCGACCCATTTGTGAGCCGCTGCTTCCCTCCTGCATTGACTGCGAGAACATTTGGCGCAACAGCTCGGCAGTTGCGGAATTAATAGCAGCCTGTTTTGCCGAAAGTTTGCGCAGTCCACCCATCATACCGCCGGCGCCACCCTGTCCGCTCCCACTCGGCTGCATACTGTTTGCCGATGAAAGAAGGGTTTGTGTCAGTGCATTGAGTCCGTTCACCGCCTGTTGCATGCCGGCACCCGGACGGCGGCTGTCAATGGAGGAAAGCGCACGATTAATGGCATCCATCGCTTTGTCGGCATCACCCTGTATTTTCCGGAGCAGGGCCGGCGGTACTACTTCAAGACTGTCAAGCTTCCGCATACTCCCCTTCAGCGCCTCTTTCAATGCCTGCTGCTCGGCGGCGGAGAGTTTTTTATTCACATTCCCCTTCATCGACTGAGCAAGCCCGTCCTGCCACCTGGAAAGATTGAGTCCGTCCTGCGCCATAGCAAGCAGGGTCTCGCTGTCTTTCATGGCTTTGGCCGCCATGGTGTGGCTGAGCGTCGATTCCAGTTCCTGTGAAAGTGACTGCAAACCGGCACTCATCTGATTCATGGCGCTCATCATAGGCATATGCTGGTCGGAAAGCTGCTGCTGCATTGCTTTCTGCTGCTGCGCCACCTGCTGCTGTGACGGAACATCCTGCAAATCAACCGGACTGTCTCCGCTCAATTTCTCTTTCAGCTCCTCAAGAAACTCACCGGTACTTTTAGTTAAATCCCGCTGCATTGCCAGACGCTGATCCTCCGCCGCTTTCGATTGCGCGATCTGCATCTGCTGTTCAGCCAGTTTTTTTGCCTGCTGAGCAAGCAGTGCCCGTTCATTCTCTTTCCGGAGCATCTCAAGATACTTCAGTGCATTATCGAGACGATCCTTCAAGTCGGGGAGCATGTCGGTCATCCTCTCAACTGCTTTCTGTAAATCATGCCAGCCTATCTTTTCATCCGGCTTTGGCGCGTTAAATAAGAGGCTGTCACCATACTCCTCAACAAGCTCCTTCAGAGTCTTCTGCACCTCGCTCATTTTATCAAGAATCTCTTCACTCACACCGGATTCCCGCATCTTCTCCACCGCTTCCCGTAATGCTTTAACCGCATTAGTCAACGAATCAGCCTGCTCCTGTATATTCTTTCCCAAATCCTCAACAATCTTTTTTTCTTCCCATGAGAGTGATTCTTTCCCCTTGGTCGATTTTATGAGATTTTCAAGACGTTCCTTCATCTTCTCCTGCATCTTCTGAACCGATGAGAGCGCTTGCTCGGCATCATCTTCCCTCCCGGCAATTCGTTTATGAATCTCGGCAAAGGTGGGCAGGCGGAAATAGAAGGTATCGCTGACACCTATCTGTGGTGTACCGTAGGGTTTGTTATCGCGAGTGCGGACCCAGTACAATACCGTGTCACCTGGATAGAGCGACAGGTCCGTTAAATCCCATGCCAGCTGCATGCGCACCAGCTTACGGTTCCACTTTCCCCCAAGAATATTCCGTGCGTACACGGTATCCGTTTCATCATGGGATACGCGCCACTGCAGGGTCAGTTCCCGGATGCCGAAATCGTCCACCGCCTCAACCCAGAGGGTTTCCTGCTGTGCCGGCGTCAGCAGCTTGTTTACGCGTGGCTTGACAATACGAACATTCGGCACATAGTCGGGCAGAATACTGATATAAAATGACGGGAGCGAATCGCTCTTTTGCGAGAGAGAATCCTCGAGGGTAAAAGTATACTTCCCTGAGCGCCAGAGTCTGATCTCCGCGTGAGCGATACCACTGTCAACGGCACACTGAACCGTATCACCCCGCTCAGGTATATAGGTCGCCGCCCTCAAAGGATAGCGTGATGCCACGGTAAACTGTGCCCGCGAACCTGCATAGGCCGCAATACTCCCCTGCCCTTCAGGCAGCGCCACCGGTTTTCTTCCGGTGTACTTTGGCGGATTGAGTGTAACTTTCAGCGAGTACAATACTGGCGGCTGTACGACCGTCACCGTTTCCGGCCCGAACGTTTCTTTCCCCAGAGTAAAGGTATAAAGACAGGACTCAGTCAGTGAATCAAGCAGATATGAAAAGCTGCCGCTCATATCAGGCCTGAGAAGATGACGAGTTCGGCGCGGTGCGGTCGGGGACAGGTTTAAAACAGTTACCTGGGCTGAAGGATAGACCGCTTCAGCAGGAACACAGTTCAGCAACACCGGCGCATATCTGGGCACCGTAACAGTACCGGGATACACTGTGGCCGACACCTTTGAAAACAGCGCTAAAGGAATATCCCACCAGGCAAGCATTCTCGGTGAACTCAACCATGTTGCAGCCGTAAAAGCGATAAGTGCGACACCAAAAAATACAGCCCGTTTCCACAAAAAAACCCCGGCAATCCGCTTGGGATAGAGGGCACAAGATTCCCGGGCAACGGCACAAACCTGCGCGACAAGTGCTGAAAGCCCGACGGATTGCTCTTTTCCCAGTTCAAGAGCAATTGATAGATACTGATGTTTCTTTTTCAGGTTTTGCTCCAGCATTACAGCGATACCATTTGTCGTCGGTGAGCGGAAAAATATCCGGCGCAGGATAACGACCGGACCGGCACACACGGCAACTACGACAGCGATATCAAAGAGAACCGGCAACGCTGTCCAGGGGAAAAAAGCAAATCCGACCGTACATACCGTACCGACAGCCATGAGTATACCGCCCCACAGCAACAGGCCGTTAAGCGCTTGTGCTGCGATATATCCGGCACGGTGACGGTTACAGAATTTTTTTATTGCAGTATAATCAGCATTCATATTACTATAAAGATAACTCTTGTGTAAAAAGATTTACCTGTTTTTTATGAGGGAAGTATCCTCCTCGTGTGTGTTATTTATGCTCTAATGAGTGCAGTCTACGCACGCACAGAATTACCATCCAGGAGAGATTACGGATGACGAGGAATAAAAATGAAACGATTGTTCGGGCGGACAACGTGGCCCAGCGGCTCTTTGAAGAGCGGATGCTGGTGATTACACCGCGGAACAGTATGATCCACCGCTTTAACGAAGTGGGGACCTTTATCTGGCGATTGCTGGAAACGCCCAAGACCAAAGATGAGATCTGCTCGTCAATTATGGAGCACTTTGACAAGGTTAATAGTGAGACTCTGCATACGGATATTGCAGTTTTTCTCAAGAAACTGCAGGAGAAAAAACTGGTTGAGGTTTGTCAGTAGCCTCATCCACCTGTCCTCTGCAGGGTGTAGTTACCGAAAATCAAATAGTTACTAATTGTAAATTGCTTTTTTTACTAGTATTTCATAATATACACATAATGCCCGAGAAATCAATAATACAGCAGATAAACCTCGAAGCAGCGGAAAAATGTATTCCCCTCAGTGTGTTCATCGAGCTTACCCATCGATGCAATCTTCACTGCTATTACTGTTATCAGAAAGGTTTCCCGGCAAGCGGTGAATTGTCATTGCAGCAATGGCGTAATGTTTTAAAGCAGCTTGCCGATATGGGCGCTCTCTACCTTACCTTCTCCGGCGGCGAGCCTTTTTTACGGAAAGATTTTCTGGAGATTCTTGCCGGTGCACGGAAACTCGATTTTGCAGTCAGCATTATCTCCAACGGACTGCTTATTAACGGCGAATGGGCCGCCGGTCTGTCGGACCTCGGTATTATGGATGTCGGGATAAGTCTGCACGCGGCGAATGCTGTCCTTCATGATGAACTTACCGGTACAATAGGAAGTTTCAACGATGCCCTACAGGCCATTCGGCTGCTGATTGACCGCGGCGTTAAGGTTATCATAAAACACACGGTTTCACAAGTGAATTTCGGTGAGTATACCGGCCTGCAGGTCATTGCAGAAAATGAAGGGTGCGGGTTTGAGTGCGATACGGGCATCCTCCCTTCAAAACAGGGAACCGTATCGCCGTATGCCATTTCATCTGAACAGCTGGGAACGTTCCTTGACGACATGGGTGTCACTCCACCTGCAACCTGTACCGCCGCACGAGCGGAATCCACCCTGCATTGCGACGCGGGCAGGAGTCTGTGCGGCATTAACCCGACTGGTGATTGTTATCCCTGTATTATCCTTCCAATCCTGCTGGGAAACCTTCTCCAAAACCCTTTTAAAAATATCTGGCACAGCGAAAAGGCAACACAGTTCAGGAATGAGGAGCAGAATCCCGCTGATGAATGTATTTCCTGCGAATTACATAACGGCTGTTCACGCTGCTATGCTATTGCCTATAGGGAAACGGGAATCTGGCGGGGAAAGAGCCCGAGCTTATGCATGCGCGCCCGCGCAGTCCTTGGTGCTGCTGCATACATATCGGTGAAGGCTGAACAGTAAATCCGATACACACACCCATAACTCAAAACGCATGGGTATATTATCATTAGACTTGTTGCATAATTAAAATTAACATGAAAAATATGCTGTTTATACTTAAAAAAAGGCACTTTTTAATCCTTAAAAAACAAATTATGCAACAACTCTATTATTATATGGCGACTGGGTATAAATCTGTAAAGGAGACATCCTCCGTTAAAAAATGCAATTAACTCTAAAATTTGTCATGGCCAGGCATGTTATTCAAGGGACTCGAATTCCAGTGCACCAAATTGTGCATATACCGGCAAACGGTGATACTATTGAGGATATTCTTGAATGTCTGGATTACGCCGCTGTACTTGCAGAAAATATCATTAATTCACAGATTCCTACCTATCCATTTTTACTGGACAATCCCCGTAAATGGGTATATAATTAATTGTGCATACATTAATATAGTAAGGATTTAGATGTTCAAAATAATAAGGCAACTTTTTTTAACTGCTTAATTCTATTAACGTTACAAGAAATCAGCCATGAAAAAAAGCAAAGACACGGCAAAGCCGGGGAAAAAGCCGGTCTATTCACCACCGAATGTTGAATCTGAGGAGATCTTTGAGCGTCGCGCACTTGCCTGTGGAAAATGCAGAACAGGCCCGCATAAACAGCATGCCTGTTTCAGACTGCCTTCAACATCATAACACTTTTTTTATTAAACCTATGAAAAAACAGTTCATTGCGAGCGCTCTCATTTTCAGCGTTCCAGTCCTTTTTTCTTTATGCAGTGTTAGTTTGGCGGATATTGACACACTGTGGGCAGCGGGTCAAACGAATGGTTTACGCCCCTTCCTGAATCCTTATAACGGAGTCGGTGCTCCTGACGGCAGTTATACGTATAATGTTACCAACCAGGATCACGTCTTCAATAATTTTAGCGGCGGCGCTGAAAAGGGGCATATTGATTCGGTAAAAATGATGACCTATATCTATGTTGACGCAGCCCAGTCCAACGACAATGCAACACTCACACCGAATATTACCAATACGGCAAAGACCATTACCTCAGCAATGTGGAACAACCACGTCGGCTCGGGAAATGCAGGCTATGAATTTTTTAATATCTCCATTGACGGCATTGCTATTGATAATACTCCTGTCGGGTGGAGCTTCTCCGATTTTACCGCCACATCAGATATCGCAGTTGCCAATGTCAAGAACCAGGGGCCTGACGGCGGTAATTTTTATTACGATGCTTTTGCCTTTCAAATATTTTACACTCCCAACAAACCCATTCTTACGATAGATACTGTTAAGCAATCCTCTACCGACGGCGCCGGCCAGGTAACTTTTTACTGGGACCTTACTGATCCGCAGACAGACAACTGCAAACTCACGCTTGAGTACTCCTTTGATGACGCAACCTGGTATCAGGCATATATACAAAGCTCCTCGCCGGGTTCGGTCAATAATACCGACGTTAATACCGGCACATCAACCGGACAGGTGACAAATATCGCCACCAATGCCAGTAATGCCACCACTATATGGAACACAGATAATGCCGGTAACGAAAACGGTGCGTTTACGGGTGAAGACATGACCGTGTATATAAAGGGTCTTCCCAATGACGGAACCAATGATGGTGAGAGTGTTACGTCTCTGGTATTCCCACTCGACAATCAGGCTCCCACCGGTTACTCATGCAGCACTCCCGTTAACGGTGCGGCAGGTGTCGTTTTATCCCCGCTGTTGCAGGCAAACAGTGCTACGGTTCAATCAACAGTAGCGTATTATTTTGAGCTTGCGACAAATACAGATTTTACGCTCAATGTGCAGCAAAGTGGATGGCAGAACGCTGCAACCTGGCCCCTCCCTACACAGCTTAGCGGAAACACAACATACTACTGGCATCTTAAAACCCGCGATTTATATGGTAATGAAGGCGCTTATACTGCTTATTATTCCTTTACCACTACCAGCGGATGGATCTTTCCTGCGACAGGAACAATCGGCCCCTGTACCTCACCTTCGCTCGGAGATGGTGTGGTATAGGAGGGACGGACAATAAACTGTACTGTATTGATATCACTAACGGTACCGAGAAATGGAATACCTCTATTGGGGCCAATATCGTTGCAGTCAGTTCCTCATATGATGCAGGGGCAGATAAATACACTGTATATGTATCTTATTCAAAAAATATCGCTGCATACCGGGATAACGGGCACCGCTACTGCTAATAAATGGACACGGACATACGGGAATCCTGCAAATGATCCTTCGGAAGTCATCCCCGGCCCCGGCATGACTTTTGCATATTATGCGTACAACAGGCTGGGATATAAAATTTCAAACAGTGATGGTACCGATGCAACCGGCCGGCCCACAGCAAATATAAATGCCAGCGCTACCTCCTCGCCGATTATTGATAATGCCGCTGTTTATTTCGCGAATACCGGCGGGGCCGTGTATAAATACCTCGTGGACGGAACAGCTGCCGGTACTATTACGACAGGTACCTCAGCAATCAGTACACCTCTTGGTGCATGGAACGGTGTGCTCTATACGGCCCCGGCAGACAACTTTGTATATGCAGTAGATATGTCTACCATGACGTTGACGTGGACATCAGCAACATTAGGTGCTGCTACAACTACCGGTGTATTCTCTTCCGGTGACAATATTCTCTATGTTGGTTCCGGAAGCGATCTGGAAAAGATTACCGACAATGGAGCAACTGCAACGGTAGCCGGTGCCCCCTGGCCCTACACTACTGGAGGCACTATCAACTCCATGCCGATAACTAATGACGACGGCACAAAGATATTCTTCGGCTGCGACGATAATAGTGCGTATGGAATAAACAATTCCGCCGTAAACCTGAGTGGCTTTCCCAAAACAGATGCAGCCGATGCCCTGCAGGGAACCCCTGTCGTTGATGTTGACAATGGTATTGTAGTGTACACCTCCCTGGAAGGAAAGGTATATGGCTATACGATGCAGTAAAATGAGTATTGCATTACTGCTGTCGGCGAGTATAGCATTCGCATATACTTTTCGTCAGGAAAATACCGGGAACGGCAATGCCGGTGAAGCTATTGCTTTACCTATAAACAGGACTGTAACCTGTTCGCTCAACGCACCGGTACTTTCGTCCCTCTGCCTGGTGAACGATACCCTGTTTATCTGCGCACGTGACAGTTCCGTTTACTCCATTTATAACGGTGCTGTAATATGGAAATTCAAAACCCGTGGATGGGTTGATGCCACCCCTGCTTACTATAATGGCAGTGTATATGCCGGCTCCCGGGACGGTCTCGTATATGTTCTGAATGCTGCAACCGGTGATTCTATTGACTTCACCTCCTCCGGCTATGCCAGGGGTGGTGCCGAGTATCTCAAGCTACCGGTTCATGCACACAGTGGCGGGTTGTGCGGTGCAGTCGCCGCCTGGTCGGATGAGCTGTCGGGCGTGCAGTATAATCCGGCTATACTTGATGTCGCAGTAACAGGTTCATTCGGCATCGTCGGGTCGTATACTTTTAAAACATTGGACCGCCGTCATTACGGTGTGACTGCCGGATTTTCTATCGGCGACTATGTGGTGGCGGATTTTTCCTTTGTTAACCACTCGGTTCTGGATATCGAAGGCCGTGACTCACTTGGTAATCTTATGGAGGATTTCACTTTTTTTGAAAATGCAATAACCGCTACAATAGCGGGACGACTCCAGTGGCCGATCTCCATCGGATTAAGCCTGCGTTACCTGAGTGAAGGGCTCGACGATGAGCGGGCACACGGTTTTGGACTTGATTTCGGCGCACTTTACTATCCGACAAAAATTTTCCGAATCGGCCTCAGCGGCTTGAATATCGGTTCAGATCTCTACTGGAGCACCGGTGAGAGCGACGAGGTATTAAAAAAAGCACAGTTGGGCATTGCAGGTCTGTTCCTTGACACCGCCCTGGTTATTGAGGCGGATTTTGCCAAAAGTATCAGCCAGCCCGTGGATATCATGTTCGGTGCACAATATACGATTCTTAATATGATCGGTATCAGAGCAGGAATAAGCACCGGTTTCGATCATTATGATAAGACCTGGAAAATACCTGATTTTGCGTTCGGTGCCGGTTTCAGTTATAATCGGTACGGTTTCGATTATTCCTTCTTCAGGCCGTCGTCGGAATTAGGACCGCACCATAAAATATCAGTGGTGTTTAATCCGGAAGAGAGTACCGGAAAAATATAACACAATCTATTTTAATTACTATCAGGGGAAAAAGATGAATATCAAATCCACTGTACAGAATGGTTACCGCATACTTGACATACAGGATCATATCGGCATATACACTGACCTCAGCGATCTGATAACCCATGTCGAGCAGGCACTTCAGAACAACGAAACCAGTATCGCCCTCTGCTTTACCGAAGATTCCTATCTTTTTTCAAATTCAATCCGGATTATCATGCAGTGTTTCGAAATGATAAAAGATCGAGAGGGCACCCTGGCCTTAATCCACCCCAATGAAGACATTTTATCGACTTTCCGGGTACTGGATCTTGACAAAATAATCAATATTTTTCCCTCATCCGCGGAATTACAGTAATATTTAGTTCTTTTTCGTCTTCTCTATACGTATATTACATAACCTGAATAACTTTATCAAGAGCAGCGTTTGCCAGAAGCTTCCATATATCCTGCGTAATATTTGCGACGTATAACGCTCCCTTTGCCCACTGAATCTTTTTCAATACTTTAATAAGCATGGCGATCCCGGAACTGGTAAGGCAAAGCGTCTCTTTAAAATCAAAAACAATATCCTTTTTGCCTTCACTGAGTATATCGTCGGCGAGTATCTCAATCTGGCCGTCCCATCTGATCAAAGGGGCCGACAACCCCAATTGAATCAACACCGTTATAGATGCCTTTTTTTACTATGAGACTGGTTCTAATAATGCAGTGCCTTTTCCCGTATTACCATCCTGACTAAATATATATGCAAAATCTAAATATAAAAGAAAACAGGAAATGACGGCAGAATGACAAAAGTATAATGCATTGATTGACT
>CAZIYW010000054.1:0-36139 GCA_964543525.1 uncultured Fibrobacterota bacterium
TCAGCTCGTGGCCGGTAATGAAATAGCAGTCCCGGTCGAGCGCCCAGTCAACAAACTCTTCCATGGCGGAGATGCGATCCCGCCAGTTGTTCCACCCCTTGGAAATACTGAGGCCGTAGGATGATTTATTGAAGTCACTCATAAGGGTCGCGTTGTCGTAAATGGGGGTATAGTAGTCGGTATGGACACCGTAATGCAGCGGCGCTTTGTTGCCGTTGATTCGCAGGTTGACATTGTGTTTCATGGTTTTCAGCCAGTTATCTTTGGTTATTCCCCAGAGGATCCAGATATTGAAATCAAAGGCGGTGATTTTCGCGCCGCCGGCAACCCATTCGTCAAAGGTTTGCGGATCACCGCCGTCAGGGGCATTTGAAGCTATCTCGAAGTGATTATTATAAACCGACTGACGGATATCCTCCGGCACAACGATTACATTACAGGGAAGTTCCCAGAGCCCTGCAGGCATTGAGTCAATAAACACCCGTTCGCCGACACTTCTCTGATAGGTTACACCGGGCGATCCGTTGTCGGTGGTATAGGGCCAGAGGAAATTGGAACCATCCATATTGAACTCATATCCTTCTTCCAGACCGCAGTCGTACTGATATCCGAGCTCTTTAAGGGCATAGAAGAGGCCGGAGCCGACTTCGAGACGCGGCGCCCGGAACGAAAAACAGTTGCCCTTTTCTACCGAAACACCGAGGTTGATATCAAGCTCATCCTCGGCAAGTGCAATCGCACCTTTCCAGGCATTTTTACTGATATATTTTCCGGCGTAGATTTTCCATCCCATAGTCTGTGCCGATGCACCCGGTTTTTGACCAAAGAGCTCGGCTTCATTAATAATCTCTCCCCAGGGCATAACATCGTTCTGGGTAGAGTCAAACCCTTCACCGCCCCACTTGCCGAATCCCTTTTCGTTGTTGGGAAGGGGTGAATTTGACTCCATGTGATCAATGGTATGATTTCCAATCTCGTGGCCCGCTTCTTTGGCTTCTTTAAACGCCTCGAGAATATAATTTGCCTGGAATTCACTACCGTTGGCCGTTGAAAGAATCTGCATTTCCCGTCCCCAGGAAACGGCAATTTTGGAATGTTTACTGGTTATGGGGGTTCCGTCCGGGTAGTCGAGATCGGGATCAGGAACCCAATAGCCGTATTTACTCTCCCGGGCCTGCCAGTCCATGGGCCATACCGGCACGAAGAGTCCGGTGATTATGTTAAATGTGAAGCGTAACGGCGAACCGTCGGGATTTGTCCTGGTAAGCTCATTGGGGACTTCCTTGACAAATTCCCAGAACCGTTCCCAGGTTTGCGCCGTGTCCGGATAAATCTGCGGTACATTGCCGGCCGGCGTCCAGAGGAGCGCTGTCCATATACTGTCGTTATAGATCACGCTGTCTCCGGGCCCGTAAGTCGAGGTGTCCTGCCACAGCGGTATTGCAATAACCACTCTTCCCGCAAGTGTCTGAGCAGCCCAGGTGACACCCATATCACCCTCTTTTAAATTCAGCTCATTCGGTTTTTTACCTTCCCAGCCGCCTTCAATGACAACACCGCCGACCCAGCTGCTGTTGCTGTAATCGCCGCCGGGCTGATCTTCATACTGCGTGCCCCGCTTACCTGAATAGCCGTTGTCGTCCCAGGTAAAGATGATGTACTGCTTTACCTGACTCGGCTCTTTTCCGGCCGGTGGATTCGAAGACGGAAACAGATAGTCTGCGGTAACAGTTCCAGTGAGAAAAAAGCCTGCTGTGATAAGAAGTAAAACCTTTTTCATCTCCCCTCCCATAGGGAATACGTTAATAATGTGATTAAATATAGCCAACACCAATTACTGCATATAATGTAATATTTTTTACAATAGTGGGATTGATATATACATAGTAAAAAATTTGCATTTTTATTAATGCAAAGAAAACAGGCCGATAAGTATATGTTTTTTGTGGCTTTGCGATAATTTTTGCTTCTTTTATGTTCTTTTCGATTGCCAATTAAACTTCATAGAAAACAAAATTTATACGAAATTCAGACGTAATATAACGTTAACTCTGGTGATTAATTACTTTATTATTCATGGCATACAAAGTAAACTTAAATAAAAGGGAGGTACATGCCAAAGATGTTCCGGAGTTACGTACCTGTTTTACTGTTTATATGCTATATCTTTATCTTTCCTGATAATGCCTTTTCAGAGTTAAGCTATAAAGGATTATCCTTAAATATAAGTGGGTATCCATCTCCAACGTTTTTAAGTGTAGAGCCTGGTGTCAGTTTATCATATGAAAAATTTAACGAGTTACGACTCGCATTAGCGTTTACCTGGATGGAAACGGAGGCAGGTGAAGAAGGTGGACATTTTGGGCTGACTGTTGGTGATCGTCTCAGTTTGGCAAGGCGTATTTCTCCATTAATTGGATTCAGCGGGACGTTTTACTTCTCTGTTGATACGCGTACTGACCTTTACGGAAACGAAGTAAAAGAGGCTGAGATCGCAGGAGCTTTTTATCCGGAAGTCGGTTTGTCTTTCTGGATTAACGATGAGATTGAGATAGCCGTTGCGGGGCGCTATTACTTTACCGTTCCATCAAAGTATCTCAATTACTGGGCGATAAATGCAGGAATTAGTTTTATGATTTTTTAAATTTAAACCGGATAATCCGGTTGTTTATAAAACATTTCTTGAACGGTTTATGTGAAGTAATGTATCATAAAAAATAGTATATTTTTTATCAAAAAACTTTAATAGCTTGATATAATTAGAGATATAACAATTTAGATGTATCATTAAAAAAACAATTTTTTTTACTACCTCCTTCGCATTTTTATTATTTTATATGAGAAGCGTGGGGAGTATCTCTCCTGAAAATTTTTATCCCTGGCTTGGCAATTCAATGAAACCGGTTTATTCATACGTTGATTACCGTGAATACATGCATGATTTCTATATCGAGAAAAAGAAGAAATCACGGTTCTCCTTTCGTGAATTTTCCCGGCTGGCCGGTTTTTCTTCACCGGTATTTATCAAACTGGTTATTGAAGGAAAGGCGAATCTCCGAAAAACAAGCATAACCCGGGTGTGTAACGCTATGGGGTTGAAAAAGGAAGAACGCCGTTATTTCAAACAGCTTGTTTTATTCGGCCAGGCAAAGAATCTTGATACAAAACTCGAATATCTGGAAAACCTCAAGGAATTGACCAGTACGCTGCATCTCGATGAGCTCTCCAATCATCAGATAGAGTATTTCAGCAAGTGGTATCATCCGGTGATCAAAGAGCTGCTTGGTTGTATTGCGTTTGACGGCGATTATAACAGGCTCGCAGCATTGGTACATCCGCCAATTACGCCCGATAAAGCGGAAGAGTCGGTTCGGATGCTGGTGAAGCTGGGACTGGTCAGGGAGGAAAACGGCCGGTATACGCCAACCCATACATTCCTGACAACCGCAGGGTTGACAATAAAGAAGCTCGCCGTGCGCAGTGTGCAGAAAAAACTGGCGTATCTTGCAGCAGATGCACTTGATACGGTTCCCAGAGAGAACCGCGATATTTCAGGCGTATTGGTCAGTATTTCACCCGAATCTATCGATGCCATGCGCGAGGAGCTGGCCAGGTGCAGAAGGCGACTTTTGGAGATAGCCGCTGAAGATGTAAAAAGTAATACCGTATACCGGGTGAATCTGCATCTGTTTCCGGTGAGCAAACCGGTACCGGATTCTCTGCCAAGGGAGGAGAAGAGAAAAAGTGAGGTGTAAATTATTATTCGTATTATTGATAACCCTGTTCTGTCTGGTGCTTGCATGCATACACTGTGCACCGGATATTGCCGGCGGCGGTACCGAAGATGTGAATACCAAGGCAATCACCGGTATTATCCTTGATGAAGACAGCCAGCCAAGTGCCGGTGCACAGGTCGTACTGATACCGGTAAACTATAATCCCATGCTTGACGGACCGTTACCGGATTCTTTACTGGATACCACCGGCACGGACGGGTCCTATCAGTTTTATTTCACCGGCCGGGGTGAGTATAACCTGCAGGCTTTCGGGCAAACAGAAGGAACACGGCTTCTGATGACCGGTATCACTACGGAGAACGATTGTACCGTGGTACCGTACGGTACGCTGAAACCTGCCGGTACGGTTACTATCCTGTTGCCTGATACGGTCGATACGGCTCAGGGGTATCTATTCATTACCGGAACGACGTTGTTTCAACCGCTTTCTGCAGTAACGGCTGCCCCGGAAGGCGGCTTTACGGTCACACTGGATTCGGTACCCGAGACGACAATTCCTGCAGTCAAATATGATAAGCTTAACGATACAGCCGATCCCATTGTCTGCACAGACACACTGACCGTATATGCGAACGATACTACCGCTATTGATGCATTTATTTACTGGGCGCACTATACAAAAGAGAACAGTATTTTGCCGAGTAATATTGTGTTAGATATTTCCAACCCGAACGATGGTAAACTATGGTTTGGAACAACCAAGGGCGTTGTTGTATACAACGGTACCTCCTGGAGCATACTCCATGTTTCCAACTCGGGCCTGCCAAGTAATGTGATATTTGAAATTATACCGGTTGCGGGCCCGGCAATCTGGTTCGCCACAGCAGATGGTGCCGCCCGGTATGACGATGTGGAATGGACTGCCTATACAACAGCGAATTCACCGTTACCGGGAAGGCAGGTCACCAATATAATTGAAAAAGGTACAGATGAGCTTTGGATCAGTACCTGTGGCGGTATTGCTCATGTTACCGGTACACAATGGGATATATATCATACCGGTAATTCAGCGCTTCCCTCAAACGATGTCACCTATATAGTCATGGCTGCTGATGGAACCATATGGTTTTCAACCAGTAATGGGGTGGGTTCCTTTGACGGTACCACCTGGACAGTCTACGATACCATCAATTCCGGCATCCCGACCAATCAGTCATGCCGGGTGATGCTTGATAGTAAGGGAAATGCGTGGTTCGCCCATTGTATCGGCGTCGTTTCGCGCTTTGACGGCACCACCTGGACAGTTTTTGATGAAGATGATTCAAAGGTTCTCATGTACGGGCATCTGTTCGAGCTGATGGAGGATGCTGAGGGTCATATCTGGATTGGAACAACCTGGGGTATGGCGGCTTTTGACGGAACTTCGTGGAAAGACTATATCGGTAAACGATATGCATTGCTTGAAAATACCACCGTGTATTCGATTGTAATTGACACGGACAATAATATCTGGGTCGGTACTTCAGACAACGGAGTCATCACATTTGGCCCGACACTGAAATAGAACAACTGAAGTGGGAGTGGTGACACTGATAAAAGAAAAGGAGAGGATTGTTTCCGGTAATGAAAGTGGCTATGATGGATACCGGCCGGCAGGGTCCCCGCAGGTTCCGATATCCATCCCTCCTTTTCTTTAATAAAAAAGATAACAATGTGAAATAAAATCCCATACTATGGGAAAGGTGGATATCAGATTTTCCTCGCCCCCTCTATTGTCTGGTATCCACCGATTTTATTGATACCTGAATTTAATGATTTTTATTGACATCGTATATTATAATCTCACCACGTCCGATATGAGTTTCTTTTTACGCCACTTGTATTAACAAACATGTTTCAATTAACTGTTTCCTTTGAGAAAACAGAAATGCATTTTAGCTCTTAATTCCGGGAGACTCTCCATAAAAAGGGTATGGGAACGGGCAGGATAACACATTTGAAAGTACAGCACTATGACGTGATAACTGAAATTGATACTTTTAGCGATGAACATATTACGACAATGATATTGTACTGGGCTGCCGACGGTAACGGTGAAGGTAAATTTACCGTTGATAATACACCAATTCAGTCTTTCGATACGGATAATCTGCCTGATAATAGCTGCCGGTGGCAGTATCGTAACAAGCAGCTGATTTTTCCAATAACCCTTGCAGAATAACATTATTCAATCAATATATACAACTCTAAAGGTCAGAAGATTTTATTCCTGCCCCGGTTGAAAACACCATTCCTCAATCTGCCTGCCTTAGGTATCGGGAATTATATAGTCCGTTTAGAGAATAAGCAGAGAACAATTTCGGGAAAGGTTCTGGTTGTGAGGTAATTAGAGCTATTCTATTTCTTTTGATACTGCTTGAATTTCAATTCCTGTATTTTCTTATAGTTGAATATCTTATCATCGTGTGCAATGCAGTCTTCCAGAACAAAGGCGATGCCTTTTTTATGGATTATCTTGAACCACTCAATATGAAAACCGATGATAACTACCACATCATCTTTTCGAGCCCTGTATTTTTTCTTGCTGGTAATGTCCGGCTGCTGATAGGCATCGCAATTATCAGCGATAACGCCGATAATAGTATCGATTATTTTCGTTTTTGACAGCTCTTTCCGTATAACTGCGTTGATCGAGTCAAGTCGCACCTGAATGCTGTCTGATTTATTTTTCAGGTCTATTTGTGTTTGCTCAAGACTGTCGACAGCCGCTTTCTGCTCTTCTTTTGTCTGCGCACAAAGGGTTATGGAGAGTAACAAAATAACCGGGAAACTTTTTTGAACAATGCCCATATTTATCCAATTGAAATTATTGACATAATGCTATGTAAGGTAAAATACTGCTCTGTTGGAGATTTGGCAAATCAATAGTGAAACGAAAACACATCACTGAAACGGGAAGTCACTTACAATCCTTTGTCTTACAGGCTTTGAGGTAAATACGTGCTTCCGCATTATCTACCTTCTGCGGATCATAAAAAATGGCGCTGTATCCGTCACTGTTAAGTGACTGCAGTTTCCAGATAACGTCAACATCGGCACCGTCTGGTCGAAAAGTGATCTGCCTTGGTGTATATTTGAGCGTACCGCTCAACTGGAACACCTTGTCCTTGCCGGTAAGAAACACTTTCTGGTCATAGACACCGGTCTCTGCGGTGATATTCATAAAGCGGATAGTGCCGTGGTACTGCTCATCCTTGAAAGTATAGGCCGGTTTGAAAAAAGCGGGTGTCAATTCCGTGGGCGGCGGTGAAGGTTTTTTTCCCTGTATCGGTTTTACCGGTGGCGGTATCCCCTCCTTTTTGTCACTTTTTTTCACTTTCTCGACCGGTTTTGGTTTTGCACGCTCCTTTTTTCGTACCGGTTTGGAAATCATGGATGCAGTGTCATTGCTGTCCCCGAGCAGGGAGAGGATATCAAGATATTTGATAAGGACAAAAGAAATGCCACCAATAATACCAATAAGTATCAAAGCAATAATTAAAGGAGCCTTTGATTTTTTCTTGCTCTTTTTCCGTTTTTTCTCTGATGCCGCAGGCGGGGGCTCAGGTATTGCAAGCGTATCATTGGTGCTGTATTGCTTACTGTCAAGGGGTATTGCCGTATCGGTTGTTACATAGTCGCTGTCGGATTGTGGGCCGGTGTCATCAGCCATTTTTGCAGCCAGTTCGGCAAGAGGGGTGCCGGCAAAGTTCGACAGCACATCACTGGTCGAGGCAGGATCAATTTTCGGCAGGGAGTCGGCCTGAATCTTTTCACGCACTGATGCTTCCATGTCGTTAAGGTCCGATTGCTCACGAGCCTCTTCAGACGCAAGCGGTGTTGCCCGCAGTGGCGCGATATGACTTTCCCACCACTGTTTTGCATCTTCAGCAGCAATATCCAGATCAAGATTTCTCTGGCGCGCACCTTGTTTACAGACAAGAACGGGCTCATACTGCATTATAGAGATGGATTCACCCTGCGCAATCAGCGGGGCAAGTTTTTTTTGTACCGCTTCACGGGTAAGAGCATCTTTACGAAATTCGACAACTTCCGGTGAAATATAGAGATATCCCTCACCGGGCGGTATCTGGGTCACGGTGCAGGGGCAGTCGTTGTCGGAACAATAGCCAACACCCTGAACCGGCTCGCATTCTATGTATTCCACGGGACTAATACTCCTGTAAATAAAAGTTGGAGGAGGATAAAATACATCCGGTAGTGTATTAATCTACAAGGTTTTTCAACCCGACACTGACAACCATAAAAATAAACTGTTCCTCACACTATCTGTGTGATATTTTCGAACGTAATAACGTAATATGGAAAAAAATAATATTGAAGGTATGTATATTTATCCAGAACAACGTAAGTGTAAATATCCTACATATGCTATAATTTTCGACCGATTTTATAATCTCTGAAGATATTGAAATACCTGAATCAGCCGGGGTGATTGAACGGTATTACGATGAATTGAATGAAACGCAAAGTGATATCCTGAAATTGATTGGTATGAACTATGATGCCTGTTGGGAAAAAATGCTTGTGTAAACTTTTAAAATAGACATTTGAGAAAATTTTATTAGCGGAAAATAGATTCTATATTATGAACCGGTATATTATTTTCAACGTATGGCACAGGCAAAACGTAAGAAACGCCACAAATGCAAGAACCACCCGCGCCGAATAGCCCGGGGCAGGTGTCCTACCTGCAGACAGTGGATTTGCCGGGAATGCGCGGTATTACATGAGGGAAAGTTTTACTGTAAAGATACCTGCTCGCCGATACAGGAGGATGCCGCCTCTCGGGCGCCGGATCGGAAACCCAAGTCCGACGTGAAGTCCGATGAAAAAAGAAAAGCCACAAAGAAACCGTCCGTGACAGCGAAGATGAGACTACGCACAAAACCTGATACCGGAGCATCCGCTGTAAAAAGGCAAAAACCGGCTCAACGGAAAAAAGTTCGGGAAGAACAGAAGAAGCCGAAAGAAAAAAAAAGGATACTGCCCGCAGCGGTAAAGACAATTATTTTCTGGGCCTCATTGACAGTGGGATTCGGCGGTCTGGCGTTCGGGCTTTATGAATTGAAGAGGAGCCGGGAGCTGCAGGATCGCGTCTTGATGTACAAAGAGAGCCGCTCCAGACTTGTCAAGCTGGTAAAAAAGAGGAATGCCTATATCCGGAAGCTCAAGGAGGAGCGCCGGACTGCAGAGCCGGAGGAAGAAAAGGAGGATAAAGGAACGAAGCCGGGAAGGGTGACCGTTTCGCCCTCATACCGGCAGCGGGAATATCGCTATATACCGGGGAAATTGCCCGTTACCTTTGACAACGGCGCGAGCGATAAAAAGCTCATCGCGCTGACCTTTGACGGCGGCGATCTTGCCAATGCTGCTGAAGCAATACTTGACACATTGAAATCACGAGATGTGCTTGCCACGATGTTTCTGACCGGCACATTCATCAGGAAAAATGAAGGTCTTGTCCGTATGATCGTTGCCGACGGCCATGAAGTTGGTAACCACACCACGACACATCCCCATTTAACCTCATGGGTGGAAACACGATCACAGACAACGCTTGCCGGTATAACAGCGGAGGTTATCCATAAAGAGTTGGTCACGGCGAATACCTGTTTCAATAAGGTGACCGGCAGTGATATGCTTCCCATCTGGCGGGCCCCCTATGGAGAACGAAACCGCGAGATATGTCTCTGGGCACAGCAATCCGGCTACCTGCATATCGGCTGGAAACAGGCACGTTACTGGCGGCAGAATTTCGATACCAATGACTGGGTACCCGACCCGGAAACCCCGGGATACTATACTCCTGAGGAGACCCTGAAAAAATTCAATGCACTCGCCGATCTGCAGCCCTTTGGCATGAACGGCGCCATTATCCTTATGCATCTAGGTACGCAACGCAAACAGAAGGATCAGCAGATTCATCTCATTCTGGGACTCCTTATCGATCAACTTCGTGAAAAGGGGTATGCTTTTGTACCGATATCCGTACTCCTTAAAGAGTCCGGAGTGGATATATCACTCCTTGATCAATCATAAAACGTAACGGCAGGCATACTCGACACAGAGAAAAACTGGAATGAAGCCGTTGTAGTCCAGTGGTTGTAAACGGCCGATTTGGGCGGGAATAAAGGACTGAACTATATTTAATAAGAATTTTTATGATTTTTTGAGAATTATATGACCGAAGCACAACTGTTATTATTACGAATACCTGCAATTATGATTGCATTAACAGTGCATGAATATGCTCATGGATATATGGCCTGGTTGAAAGGCGATAATACAGCCAAAGTACACGGCAGGTTAACCTTGAATCCCATTGCGCACCTGGATATTTTCGGCACACTTATGCTTTTCTTCGGCCCTTTCGGCTGGGCAAAACCGGTGCCGGTTAATCCCATCAATCTTGATAACCCGAAGAGAGATATGATATACGTTGGTGCGGCCGGGCCTGTATCAAATATCATTCTTGCTGTTTTTTTCGGGCTTATATTTCGTTTTATCAGATGGTCGCCGGACTTCATGTCGTCTTCGCACCTGTTTATTGTCTTTCTACAGCTTTGTGTCCTGATCAATCTCGGTCTTTCATTTTTCAACCTGTTGCCGATTCCTCCTCTTGACGGTTCGAATATCCTCATGGGATTCCTTCCCGCAGAAAAAGTGGGCACCTATCTCAAGTATGCCCAGCATGCACCCAAGATTCTCTTCGGGTTGCTTCTGGCCGAATGGGTACTCCATATCCCATTGTTCTCGACAATCATTTATCCGTTATGGATTCCTTATATGACATTCTGGCAGATGATAATTTTTGGAGGAAGGGTTATTTAAGATGGGCACAGATTCTATTGCAGAAGCAAAACTGCGGTCAATTACCGACAGGTTCGCTGATACCAGAATCATGGTGGTTGGTGATATCATGCTCGATGAGTATATGTGGGGTGATATAACCCGGATTTCACCGGAGGCTCCGGTACCGGTGGTTGCCGTTGATGAAATAACCCACCGTCTCGGCGGCGCTTCAAATGTGGTGCAGAATCTGAGCAGTCTGGGAATAACCCCGGTTCTGGTGTCGGTAATCGGTGAGGATGCCAATGGGAAGCAGCTCCGGGCAATGCTTGCGGAGAACAATTGTGTCAATGACAGTCTCTGCCTATCAAAGAGCAGGCCCACCTCGGTAAAAACCCGTATTGTGGCGCGGCAGCAGCAGGTGGTACGTGCAGACAGGGAGTCCTGTGATGATTTGAATGAAAATGAGCTGCGCGATGTCACCGATGCCTTTAAAAAGGCTGTTGGAAACGTACAGGGAGTTATTATTTCCGATTACGGGAAAGGGGTTGTCTGTCCCGCATTCCTTGAGACCGTGATAAAAACGTGCCGTAAAAAAGGTCTGTTTGTCGCGGTGGACCCGAAAGAGCGCCATTTCGATCTGTACAAAGGTGTAACGGTGATAACACCCAATCTGCATGAAGCCTATACCGCGCTCGGTATCCCTCTGGTAAAACGTCCGACCGATGATGAGATTAAAGAGATGGGCTTTCAGCTCGTTGATAAACTGGATCTGTCTTTCTTGTTGTTGACATTGAGCGAGCGGGGTATGGCTCTTTTCGAAGGGGAAACCAGCCGGTTTACCCATCTGCCCACCGTTGCCCGGAAGGTATTTGACGTGACCGGAGCCGGTGATACCGTTATAAGTGCCTATACCGCCGCTGCAGTATGCGGGGCGACTCCGTTTGAAGCCGCTTTTATTGCAAATCATGCCGCGGGAATTACCGTTGCCGAACTCGGCACCGCCTCGGTGGAAGTGGAACCCCTGATACGAACCTGTCTGGAATAGAAGAGTCTGTAGTACCGGTATGTCCAGGCTCTTGGCCGTCTTTATTCAACGCTTCCCGCAGTGACAATCTTCCTCCTTTTAATAACATGCACAATGGTGTATGATACGGGTTGAAAATCTCAATTTTTATGGCTGTCATGACCGGATAAACGGCAATATCGCCGGCGGGTGAATTAATATTGCTTTTAAAAAGCTCAACAACTTATTTTATAGCGACTTTTTTGGGCCCATAACTCAGTTGGTTAGAGTAGCGGACTCATAATCCGTTTGTCCTAGGTTCGAGTCCTAGTGGGCCCACTATCATACAGATATCTGATAAAACAGGGAGTTGTATTTGATTCGGCTGCGACGACACCATAAACAACAGGAACGAAAACTGCACAATCTGAACCTGAATAGACACGTTATGATTTTACAAAAGCATCCTTACCATAAGGATGCTTTTTTTTAATTGAAGTACATACATGTTTCATATATAATTATGATGGGATGACTATGAGTACCGATTACAAACTGTTATTAGCATTGCAGGATTGCGATCTGCGGATTATTGAACTGGAGCGATCAAAAGAGGAGTTTCCGGTTAAAGTGACGGAACTCGAAAAGGCGGTTGCCGATGCCGCCGGGACTATCGAAAATACTCAAAAGCGCATTGAAGAGCTTACTCAGGAAAAAAAGAATGTTGAAGAGCAGGTTATTGATGCATCAATTGCCCTGGAAAAAAGCCAGGAGCGCCTCAATACAATCAAAACCAATAAGGAATATGATGCGGTTCATGCCGAGATAGAAACCCATAAAAATATTGTTGCCACTGCAGATAAACGGATTCAGAAGTTTACCGCCGAGATTGAAACTCTGCAGAATGCCCTTGACGAAGAAAAGGAAGCGTTCGAAAAAATATCTGCTGAAAATCAGCCGCAGATAGATGATTTAAAACAGAAAATTGCCACCATAGATTCCTCGGTTGCCGATGTTGTTGCAGAGAAGGAAAAGCTGATTCCTCAGATAGCAAAGCCCTACATCCGCGCCTATGATCATATTCGCGCAAGCCGTAAGAAGGGCAAGGTGATCAGTATTATCAGTAATGCCGATCGCAACTGCACGGTCTGCTATCAGGTGGTGCCTCCCCAGCTGGTGAACCAGATACGAAAGGGTACCGATATCGTGTACTGCCAGAGTTGCGGCTCTATTCTTATCCTGGAGAGCAGTATTGCCGAGGATCCGCCGCCGGAGCAGGTATAGACCGGTTAAAAGACAGTTGTTCAGTTCCGTTCGTTCTTCAATGCCGGGTACAACCGCAGGTGTGCGGATCGACATGTGTCCCGGGAATTCGGGCACACTCCAGTACGTCGGCCACCCATAGTAGCGATGGAGCTCCTCTTCCTTCTGCCGGGAAACCGGCTTTTCAGTATCAATGAGCGGGCTGTTTTTTATCTGCTCTTTTGTCAGATTGGCCGGAAACTGATACGTTGTCTGTCTGAGAAAAACTTCAGGCGAGATAAGAACATGTGTGTGACGTAAAAGATTTCCAACATCCACAATGAGATAGCGTATCGTCCACCACTTAAAATACAAATATCATGCCAACCACGTTAAGAGATATGGTTTAGGGCATTTACTGTGGTAAAATGGCAGGAAGGTATTATGCAGCGTTTTACTTCCTGGTAGGTTCTTCCCTGAATACTGTGCCTATAACCCGATCGAGGTCGGATAACGTGAACGGTTTTGGTATGGCGCCGACGAATCCGTATTTCTGAAACTGCAACATGACGTCATCATCGCGATAACCGCTGGAAATGATTGCTTTTACTCCGGGATCGATCTCCTTAAGACGTTTGATCGTATCCAGCCCGCCGGGGCCCTTTTCGACAGTCAAATCAAGAATGACTCCATGAAACGGGCAGTTTTGAGCTCGTAAACTCAGGTACAATGCTATCGCTTCGCCGCCGTTACTTACCTGTGTGACCTCAAAGCCCTTAGACTGCAACATCTGTCCCATAGCCTGACGAAACATGTCATTATCATCCATGACAAGAAGTCGTCCGTTATACCGGGTGAATCCGGTGCTGGTACCGTGAACGGGTTTTTCCGTAACACAGGCTGCAGGTTCCCGGTACTCAGGCAATATAATGGTCGCTGTGGTACCGATACCCTGTTTTGAATCAATCTCAATACTGCCGCTGTGTTTATTGACAATGGATTTTGCTATGGCAAGTCCCAGCCCGCTTCCTTTTTCCTTTGTTGTGTAGAATGGTTCAAATATGTGTTCCAGCACATCTTTCGCAACACCGGTACCTTCGTCAACAATACGGATTTCCAATATACCGGACGATGTGGAGTCTCCTGAACCGGTAACGGAATAGTGCTGTCTTTTTGCGGAAATACGGATGGTTCCTCCCCGGGGCATGGATTGCCGTGCATTGATGAGCAGGTTCATCAGTACCTGGAGCATCTGGCAGCGATCTACTTTAACCGCACCGTCTTTTTCGGGCACGGACATCTCGCTCCTGATATTGGTACCTCTGAGCGAAAGTGCAACCGCTTCTTCCAGAAGCCGGGTAATGCTGCATATTTCCTTTCCCGGCATATTTTTACCGGAAAAGCTGAGCAGTTGTGTTGCCAGTTCGGCGCCCATAAACACAGCACTTTCCGCGCAGCTGATATAACTGTTCTTTTGTGAGTTGTTTTCTGCATTTCCAGCGAGTGACAGGTTGGCTGATATTGTGGTGAGCAGATTGTTCAAATCATGGGCGACACCTCGCATAACAGTTTCCAGAGATTCCAGCCGATTTGTTTTCAGAAGCTGCTCTTCCGTTTTTCTTATATGACTCAGATCCGTTATCACCAGTACAGATCCTATAGGCTCTCCCTTTTTATCCCGTATGCGAGCTGCGATAAGAGAAACCGGCTTTTTTTCACCTGGTTTCGTTTTGATCGCGGTATGAAAATCTTCCAGCACCGGCTGCGGAGGATCTTCGGTATCCTGCCCGGAAAAGCAGATTCTTTTCACCACATCTTCACTGAAAAGTATACTCAGATTTTGCCCGACCAGTTCATTTTCATGATATCCACAGAGCTTTTGCGCGGATCGATTTATCTGGAGAATGATGCTGTCCGGATTCAGCAGGAACAGTGATTCGGGCATTATAGCAAGAATATCTTCAGATGCATCGGCGGAGGTGAGCAGTTGTTTCAATTCCCAGACCAGTCCACCAAGAATGCCACACACCAGTGCTGCTGCCGGGCCGGTTAAATCCGGATGGTGAGGGATAAAAAATCTTCGCACGACAATAACAAAAATCATGCACACAGCGACCATGGTAAATATGATTGCAAACAACAGATTTGTTTTCCGGTATCCGGTAATGCTCTCAAAGAAATGCTTCCATAACACAATGAGAAGAATCATGGCGATAAGTACAACCCAGCCGGTGTAGACAAAGGGGATGATACCCGGTTCCGAGATTTGGTAGATC
Source organism: uncultured Fibrobacterota bacterium (assembly GCA_964543525.1). Lineage (GTDB taxonomy): Bacteria > Fibrobacterota > Chitinivibrionia > Chitinivibrionales > JANQEN01 > CBDVBE01. Next base: position 15,114 of record CAZIYW010000054.1, read on the forward strand.
CAGCCTGCAGGTGACCGGACAGGGGTACCTCTGAGGATATTCGAGAATACATTTACACCGGTAAAGCACAGAGCAGGGCCATATATCAGACACGCCGTTCCGTATTTATCGGATTGGTCCCATTTCCCGGTATACAGTAGTACAAAATGCATGACCAGAGCCAGGAGCAGGGGCTGGAAAAATCCAAGCCGGTACCAGACCCAGGCCTGTTCCGGGGTGGGAGCGATACGGAAAAGGAACTCAAAAAGTGAGTGAAGAGCTATTATCGTTGCCGCCGTAAAAAAGAGCCTGTTAACGGCCGCATCCCGATTCTGCAGAAATACCGAAAAACCAACCCACAGAAGTGCACAGGAAAAGAGAAGGAGCGGAATTGCATGAAACAGGCTTGTCATTGACCGGTTACCGCCCCCTTTGTACTCCATATATGAAAGATATGGATTGGATTAATCAGAAAATAACCTCCTGTCGACCTTTCCCCTCTCTCAAAGATGATTGTTTTCCCAATTCTGATGCCGGTCTGTTGTATCTCAGTACGACTTGTTCAATCAACCTGATGATCCTCAGGTAAAGAGGGCTGCAGATTGAGTACCACGCGGTGTTCGATTTTCAGAACATCTTCCAGACAGAAGTTCCTGAATAACTCCTGTATCTGTTTCCGGGGTGCGCACAATACAACATCTATGCCGGATTTCTTCATTGTCTTGGTTAAATAGATGAATCCGCCTATGGTTGTACTGTCTACGAATTCCACCTTGTTAAGGTCAATAAGGATACGGTTATACCCGGTTCCCTTGTAGTTTTCAACCTTGCGGGTAAGCAGTATGGATTCCACCGCGTTGATAATCCCGCAGGGATACAGGACTACCGTTGTTTCATATATTCGCTCACGTATCTGCATGTACCGTATCCTTTGAGGTGTCCTCTTTGTCTAATCCTTCAAGTAATTCAGCGTGATCTTCGTGATATTTATATAAAACAACATTGTCTGCTTTTGCCAGATTGTTATTGTCAAATCGCTTGTATATTCCGTGGGTCGCAATAATCCTGAGACAGCGTGGTGTTCCCTGAAGCTGTTTGGCAACACCGGCGATCAGTGCAATCTCAGATTCAGTCAGGGAAGTTTCCACCGTCAAATCAACAATAATGTCACGGTTATCGTTTTTTACAAGATTATTCAGCATCTTCTCAAATTCACGCGTATCGTCCATGCTGCTTCTTCGAAAAACAATATAGACGAAGTCATCCTTTTCAAGCTTCCTGATTGCCATGGCCGTTAATAAAGAAAGTGTAAAAAAAGGCGAGTGATGTGGTCTCAATAACCTGAGAAAACAACACTAATCTGACATGTATATATTATGCATTATGTTTGCGGGTTTTTGTATACCTATATAATTCATATGTAATACATACAAATTATATGTATCAAATTGATAGGTTCATTGCCTGGAGTTTTATAAAAATCGTACAAGATATGACGTTAGATTGACTGCCGGGTCTGTAATACCGAGTTTTTTGCGTATTCTGTTTCTGTGGAGCTCAACAGTCCGATGTGAGATATGGGTCAAACGGGCGATCTCTTTACTGGTCAGTCCCTTGCGTATCATTGTACAGAGCTCCATCTCTCTGGGGGTGAGCCGAGGGGTTAAATCGGATACCCGGCTCCCGTATGAAGAGGTTATTTCTCTGAGATTTTCCTCGAGCATATCAAGATAGGTACGTACACCATCACCGGCACGCAGGCGTACCTGAGCTACTATAGGAAGGATGATTCTTTCAACATTGATATGTATCTGCCTGCCGACCAGAGCCTTTTCTTCCTCGAGTCTGAACATAACTTCCCGCATAGCGGTATTCTTGTCCTGGAGAAGCCGGTTTTGAACGGCAAGTTCCTCCTCCGCCTTCTTGAGATCCGTAACGTCCCTGTTGAACGAACCGAAGATAGTATGCTCACCAAGATGAATCGGGAATACGATAGTCTGCAGGATTCTGCGCTGCCCGTCCGGTCGCTGAAGAACCGATTCGAATATCCTGTTGAGCCACTGAGAATCGGGTGAATTGATAATTTCTTTTACCATGGCTTTTGTATGTCGGTAACTCTGATGCTTCTTTACGTCTTCAGGTATGATTCGGTATTGGATGTCCCATACTTTTTCCCCGACTGCTTCAGAGCGGGGTATTCCCGATATTCGCTCCTGTCCCGGATTGAATTCAATGATTGTTCCCTCTTCGTCTATAAGCGTGACACCGTCGATACACTGTTCAATAAAGCTCCGGTATTTCTGTTCAGATTCGAGCAGGCTTTTCTGGCTCTCAATCTGGTTGGTAATATCACGGGTATTCGATACAAAGCCCTGTATCACGGGATTGTCGAGATGGTTGATTCCCATGCCGGCCAGGACACGCCAGGAACCGTCTTTGTGACGGCACCGGCAGACCGTGTATACCGGTTTTCCCGGATTGTCAAAGGCATCCTTGAATCCTTCCGCAACGGCCGGCAGATCGTCCGGGTGCACTATTGAAACACTGGTTCTGCCGATTAGCTCCTCCGGTTTATACCCCATGACTCTCTCCACGGACGGACTCAGGTACGTCATGATACCGTCGGCGCTGATAACCTGTATAATATCCGATGACCCCTCGATAAGTGCGGAAAACCGTTCTTCAGCCCGTGTACGTTCCGTTATGTCAATACCGCATATGGCAAGTCTGGTGACGCGGTTTTTCGAGTCCCGTACCGGATAGAAGGTATTGTGATACGTTATTCCGTTACAGCTATCCTCGAAACTGACTGGTTTGCCTGTTTTAAAAACCTGATCTGCCTTTGCCATCCTCACTTTTACCACATCAGGTGGTAACCTATCAAATATTTTGCAGCCTGTAAGTTTTTCCGGAGTTGTGTCAAGTCTTTCGGCCGCCGTTCTATTTGCGGCCAGAACGGTACCGTTTTTATCCAGAAGGAGTGCTGATTCCGTTATTGCGTTTATCATAGAGCTAAATGCCTCCTCGCTGTAATGCAGCCGATCCGTATTCCGCCTGATTTCGGTTATATCGTCAAATATCAATACACATTCATTTGTACGGGGACTGTATACCGATACCTGAAACCAGCGATCCGGGAGCAGAGAGTAGTACTCAAACCGTTTCCCTCTGCGATGTTTCAGCGCCTGTGCAGCGATAGTAAGCCATTTTTTGTCAATGTCCGGAAATACCGTACTTATTCGCTCTCCCAATATCCGGCTGCGTGTACGGTTTATTATCTGCTCCCCTGACCTGTTGATGTTCAGTACCACGAAATCGGTGATGTTACCCTGTCTGTTCTTTACAACCTCAACGTGTACCGCTCCGTTGATCATATTCCGGAAAAGCATATCCCAGGACGGACAACTACTCCCGGGTTTTTCGCTGGTTTTTCTTTTTTTCCCGGTTTTCCCCTGCCTGTTTTTATTCATCTTTACGGATGCCTCCTTCTGTATCATTTTTCAAACTGTTTGCTTTCCGCTTTTATAATAAAATCGTTCCCTGTATCTTTTCCACGGTATCAATCCTGTGAACAACCGGGAAATTGTGCCTTCGGCACTACTTAAGAGTAAGTTAATAAATCACCGGTACATAATCAAATAAAAGAGCATACCTGCACGAACTTTTTTGTCGTATGCAGAAACCACTGGAACCGGGTATCCGTATGAAAAACCAGGCAATAGATCAACTGTTGCTGCAAGAAATGGGGAATAGTGTATTTTAATGGTATACAGTAAAGGATGAAGACAGGTGAAACCCTTTTACGAAATCAGGCGGTATATGTTCATACTGGGTGTGCTCGTTGGTATAGTGTCTCTTCCGGCGGCACAGCCGGTCGGTAATGGGCAGGCTCGCCTTCTGTATCCGGGTATATCACCGGTGCAGAATAGTATTGTCCTGGTACCTGTTCATTGAGTTTGAAGAGTCGCTCTGTTTTCATCCGTCACGGTTTTATTCGGCAGTCACCCGTGAAAAGTTCGGGAGCGCTTCTGGTCAGCGCTACTGTTGTTACTTCGTACTGCTCAGCAAGATGGGTTATCATGGAAGTCTCATCACCGTGAAGGGCGAGATCCGGCAAGCAACGCCAGCTCATTACTGTTCAATTTAACCACGTCTGCCACATACAGCGACTGCTCGATAATCTCGCTGGTATAGAAATTCTGTCGCAGATTACAGTCACAGATCCGCAAAGTGTCTTTGCGGGTGTAACCCAGAAAGGTTTGTATCGTTTCCAGGGACTGTTCTTTACGCTGGGCAAGGGTGCCGAAACAGACAACATCACAGGTATGGGCAAGCTCTTCAAGTGCGTGGTTCCGGGGAATAAAATCCCAGGCCACATGTTCGTGAATGGTAAACAAGGGGTTACCTGATGAATCGAGGGCAACCGTGACCGTGCCGGTGGGATACTCGTCTGTCGAATAAATATACTAATCAGTCACACCCAGTGACCGAAGATGCGCACGAAGCTCACTGCACTATTCGCCGGTGCCCGTGCAGGAAACCGGAATACCCGTTGCGCCAAGTGCATGTGCATGACAGGCAACATTGGTCGTGGCCCTGCCGAACATTTTCCCGGCTGAACCAATCTTGCTGTTTTACCATCCCAGAAAACTGATTCTTTTTCGAAGTGTGAAATGTTTTTTTTCAAAGGTTTTTACCAGCCGTCCCTGAAGGTCATATAGTGAGATACGAATAATGCATGGCTGTTCCACGATGGCCTGAAAGGTTATACCTCCATTTTCCTGATTCCATAAAAGTAAATTGCTTCCGGTTACATTGTTTTGTTGCTCATTACTTTTCGAAATTGTTATCCAGGGAATAAAAATGACGCTGTCGGAAACAGTATCCCCTTTTCCCCCGGGATTGAGAAACGGATAAAAAGGGCCGGAGTTATCACCCCACCAGTTATTGGCAGCGTCAACCTTTTTTACCGAGGCATTCGTGGTTGTAGCAACTACTATAAATATGCTGTATTGTTTGCTCTTCAGAGCAGACCGCACATGTTTGGTGTGCCGCTGTATTAAATATATATATGCTGTTATATGTTCCCCGAAGCCAGAGCATGCGCACATCTCGTCGTCTCCGGCAGCCGGTATTTTGTACAGCATGCCATTGTCATCCGAATCGCGGTTTTCAGGCTGACCCGGTGTCCGGGAGAGATAAAGAGGGGTTTCACCTTTGTTCTGGTCCGCAGGACAGCGCCGATAATTTCTTCCTTATCCAATAACGGAGACCAGTTACCCCGGTTTTTACCTACCGGTTCGTATGTTCCGATAAGCCTGCTTTTTGCCACACCGATACTCGGCAGGCCGGTGATCACGCCGAGATGACTTGCGATACCCATCCGTCGGGGATGGGCAATGCCCTGGCCGTCGCAGAGAAGTATATCCGGCGGTTGTTTCAGCTTTTTCAGCGCGTCAAGTACTGCCGGGATCTCCCGGAATGAGAGCAGGCCGGGAATATAGGGGAATGTGGTTTTCCGCCGGGCAACTGCACACTCGCGGAACTCAAGCGCAGGGTACGACAGCACTGCTACGGCGGAGCTGGTGATTGTGTTATTCTTTTCAAAACCGACATCAACCCCTGCGACCGTGCGGATTGTTCCAAAGGCGTCTCTGGTAATAACCGTGCCGGCAAGCTTGTCCTGGATAGCAAAAGCCTGTTTGGGAGTGACATTCCACGGGTGGATATTTATCATATGCTTTGGCATAGTTATCACGCAACTCCCAGCATCTCTTTCAACCGCAGCGCATTTTTCGGCGCAAACCCGCCGAAATCGTTGTTGAAATAGTTGTATATTCTCTTTGCCCCCTGTGCAGCCATGGTATTGCATAGTTCACAAACCTCCTGCAATTGCTGATCCGAATAATCCGCGTTGTACCAGCCGCTGCGGCCATGCATGCGGATATAGGCATTTTCCGAAGTGACCAGGTCCATGAGGCCGATTTTCGGCGAGTCAACACTGCAGAAGGTTGCGCCGGTTTCGCGCAGCAGAGCCGCTATCTCATCGGTAAACCACTGCTCGTGTCTGAATTCAACCGCTACCCTGGCCGGATTATTAAAAGTCGTAAGCGCCTTATATAACCGGTCCGGATTATAGGGTGTTTGCGGGGCAAGCTGCAGGAGTACCAGACCGAATTTATTTTCAAGAAGCGACACCGACCGGTCGAATTCCCGGATCTCCCCTTCAGCGAAACAGGTTTTCCCGTGGATTGTAAAATAAAAAGTTACCGTATATTTCATAGCGGTCTTCGCTGCCCGGTCCCTGTTCAAAGGTGCCGCTCACCAGCAGGTTCGGCCGGTCCCCGTCGGGTGACACCCGATCATCTTTGGCAAATACATTGTGACGGATTACGGTGGTGACATCCTCCATAGGAATACCTGCAATATCCGGCCTGTCGTTCTGGTGCTTGATCTGCATGCAGTAGCCGGTCGGATTTAGTACGAGGTTAAACTCGATGAGCCCCCGTATAAAGGGAGTATCGCCTTCGGAGCCGCCAAGATAAATACCGGTACCGGGTTCAATAATGGTATTGTACCGGATTGTCCAGTCCCAGCAGGTAATCTTTGTGTTGATACCGACCGTCTGCTGGCTGCCGCCATGGTTTACAATGCGGTTGTTTTCAAACCGCATATGGCGGGTAAAATCGTTTGCCGGGTCCTGTGCTTTTATCGCATCAATTGCAGGATAATTCCGCCCGTCGAATAAAAGCCCCTCCACTTTGATATAGCTGCAATTCTTGATATTCATGGTATTATTCGAGCTGCGGGCTACCAGGACTGCCGCGTGAGTTTCCTGTGCCATAATGACAATCCAGTTATTTGCATCGCCGTGAAGATCGCTCAGGCTGAACCCGGACAGATAGTCGCCCTGTTGGAGCAACAGCGAATCACCGGCCTGCAAACTGTCGCGCTTCTGAAGGTAGTTGTTCGGATTGCCAAGGTAGGTTTTGGCCGATAGTGACAGGATGCTGATGAGTAACATAATTGTGCATTTATTTGAGATGCTCATTGTAACACTCCTCACTCTCGCTCCCTGTTTAAATATAGACAACTTTCTGCTCAGCATTCAAGAGCGCATCATAAATCCTTCGATGAGGGATTTACAGAGAAATAATATTACAATAAAATCAACGCCTTTGTTAACAAGACGTAAGTAAATATAATACCGATCGCTTCGCCTTTGTCAATATTTACGGTATTTACAACGGAATAGAGAAGACAATCGCTCCCGCCGGCAATCACTGTCACCAATAGGCGGTAACGCCCGATGATACGGCCGTCAAAATTCTTTAAGAGACTTGTCAAATAAATTCAATAATTGTACTATGACTATGAGACTATCTTTTCCCCTGTATTCTATAGTATGGAAGCGTTAGAGTTATGAATACTTTCCGAATTTCAGTAGTTATTGCAATGCTGACTTTAGTGACCGGTGTCTCCGGTGAAGGTGCACAGACCCAGAAATGCAGGATTTTAAAGATGGAGGGATCCGCGCTCTACTGGATAAAGAAGAGTGCTGAGTGGAAAAAATTGAATAAGAATACCGCCTGCGCACCGGGGCATACAATCAAGACACAGAATAAAACAAAACTCGAGCTCAGCTTTGAGCCTGCTATTTCAGCCAATCTCGGTGAAAACAGTGTGCTCAGCATGGATAAGATGCTCATTAACCACGAGCAGAAAGCCATACGGATGCGGCTTAACTTTCAGAACGGCTCATGCACCTTTTCCATGCCCTCCGAGCTTGACTATACCCTGCTCTTTACCCTGATCACGCCGTCGGCATCGCTGTACATCGCCAATGCAGATTTTTCCATAACCGTAAACAGGAGCAATATCACAACGCTCGAGGTATTGAGAGGCTCGATTAAGGTACTCCATAACATCTCAGAGTTTAAAGAGATTGTCTATGAAAACACCCGGGCTGTTATTGCTCCGGGCAGCCGTGAAATAAACATCTCCCCCCTGGCGGAAAAACCCGCGTTTAAAGCAACGCAGAAACCGGTTTCCGTAGCGATGTTATCGGTCTACTCCCGCAGGGTTCCGAAGGAAAATCTTGAGCCGCTTTCAGACTATATCGCGCAGGAGATTCAGCGCAAATCGAATTCCGAGGTTTTCTTTCTCGATGAAGTCCGTGCCATGCTTCGAGCGGAGGGGATTGAAAACCTGCTGAACTGCTCCACCGACTCCTGTATATCAAAAATCGGCAATTACCTGGGAGTCGATCTGGTGGTTATCGGCAAACTCAACCAGCTGGGCAACCGGTATATCTTCAACCTTAAGATGATAGATGCCTTACGTGACCGGACAAAAAACCGGATCAGTGCGGTGGTTGATAATGATATCGGGGTGGTTTTCAATCAGGTTCCCGCTTTGATAGATACTCTTATCTCGGGGAAGATAAAACCCGAGCAGGCAGTAGCGGCGGAAGTATCCGATTCGGCTTTTATTCAAAAAATCAATAAAGAAATGGTGTGGATTTTTCCGGGCGCTTTTTATATGGGGGCGGAATCGAAACAGGGTGAGATTGATGAACTGCCGCAGCATAAAGTGACACTCAACGGCTTTTACATGGACAAGTATGAGGTAACCAGAGATGAGTTTGAGCGGATTATGGGGTACAATCCCTCAAAATTCAAAGGGTGCGGTTCCTGCCCGGTGGACAATGTCTCCTGGTTTGAAGCTCAGGAGTATTGCCGGAAAGTGAATAAGCGTCTGCCCACGGAGGCGGAATGGGAGTATGCCTGCCGCGCGGGAGCCAAAACGGTTTTTCACAGTGGTGCCACCATGTCAAGTAACCGGGCAAATTTCAACGGCCTGCACCCCTATGGCGGGGTGCCGAAAGGGACGTTCAGGAAAAAACCCCTGCCGGTCGGCAGTTTCAAGCCGAATGCCTGGAACCTCTATGATATGCACGGCAACGTGTGGGAATGGTGCGCGGACTGGTACGATGTCGCCTACTACGGCAACTCGCCGGAAAAAAATCCCAAAGGCCCCAATGAAGGCAGATATAAGGTTGTACGGGGAGGCGCCTGGAACAGTGACGGTGCAAGCCTGCGTATTACCAACCGTATCTCCTACAGCCCGTCGGTACGGCTCAACACTATCGGATTCCGCTGTGTAAAGGATTCGTTCGAGTAATCATTCTTTGTCACCGGTACATTTCCCCATTGGTTGTATTGAAAACCGTCATAGGGGGTAACATTTATCTTCGCGCCGGAACAGCTATTGTGTATTTTAGGAGCTTTGATAAAAAACCATTTATCTTATTCAGCGGCCTATGTCCATAACACCACCGGTAGAAAGAGCAGTAACGGACACCTCTCTGTCTTCCCGTCAAACTGAAGGAGTTGAAACACTTCTGGGGGACCCGAAAAAAGCCATATTCAAGCTCGGCCTGCCCATGATTGTCGGCATGTCCATGCAGACCCTGTATAATCTTGCCGATGCGATCTGGGTTTCCGGTCTGGGACCGAATGCCCTTTCCGCGGTCGGTTTCTTCTTTCCCTTTTTCATGGTGGTCATTTCACTGAGTGTCGGGCTTGGTGCGGGCGGGGGATCTGCCGTTTCACGCTATATCGGCAGGCGGAACAAGCAGTATGCCGACCGGGTCGCCGCCCATACTTTTGTCTGCATGGTTATCCTTACCGTGCTGTTTACCATGCCGTTTGTTCTTCTATGTAAACCAATTTTCAGCGCAATGGGTGCCGGTAAAGCTCTCGGCATGACCGTATCCTATGCCCGCATCATGTTCGGCGGTTCCGTTTTTGTCTTCTTTTTGCACACAAGCATGGCGCTTTTACGGGCTGAAGGTGATGCAAAACGACCCATGTATCTCCTGTTTTGTGGATCAATACTCAATATTATCCTCGACCCGATTTTTATCTATACTTTTAATTTCGGGGTTGCCGGCGCAGCAGTTGCATCTATCCTCTCCATGGGCTGTACCTCACTGGTACTTTTTTACTGGGTATTTGTAAAATCCAGCACCTATGTAACCATCCGCTTTAAAGGGTTTTCATTCAGAAAAAGGATTCTTGCAGAGATACTGAAAGTGGCGATTCCCTCCTCTTTTGCACAGATATCAATGTCGGTCATGATGTTTTTTCTTAATCGTATTCTTGTCTTGGTCAGCAGCAACAGCGGCGTTGCCGTTCTTATGACCGGATGGCGTATCGTGATGATCGCTAACCTACCAATTATCGGTATGGCAACCGCCCTGATCTCGATTGCCGGAGCCGCATTCGGGGCGAAGGATTACAATAAACTTGAAACGACCTACCTTTATGCATTAAAAACGGGCATCCTTATTGAATCGCTGCTCGGTACCGTAACCTTTATTGTCGCTCCCTATATTACACGCCTCTTTACCTGGTCCGAGCACTCCGCCGTACTGTTCGATGATATTGTTCAATTCGTGCGTATCATGTGTTTTTTCTATCCCGCTGCCGCGCTGGGAATCTTCTCAAGCTCCCTGTTCCAGGGCGTGGGAAAGGGTATTAACGCCTTTGTCATCACTCTTTTCAGAACGATCATTCTCACAGTGCCTCTTGCCTGGCTGTTCGGTATTGTATTAGAGGGAAACCTGAGGGGAGTGTGGTTCGGCATGCTTACCGGAACATGGGTAGCGGTACTGTTTGCCTTCGGGTGGGTCAGACTGTATATCCTTCAATTGAAGAGCCGCAGCATGACGAACCGCTAACAGGCAGGGTCGATACCTGCACACGGTTACTTTTTGTCAAATACCCGCAGTCTCATCAGCAGCACCGGCCCGAGAAACAGATCGCCGATAAGCGCTACAATTACCGCCACGGCGGAAAGAACTCCATAATTGATAAGGATGCGGGTTTTGGAAAAGGTGTGAATGAGAAAACCCGCGGTCAGGATAAGTGACGTATAGCATAAGGCACTGCCGACTTTGGCATGGGCGTTAATCATCGCCTGTTTCCTGTCGCCGGTTGCGTGCAGCTCATACTTGTAGTGAAAGAAATAGTGTATGGTATCATCGACAACGATACCGATGGTGATTGAGGCGATGAGCGCGGTGGCGATATCCAGGTGGAAACCGCCATAGCCCATAAGACCCAGGAGAAATATAATGGGGAAGAGGTTGGGCAGGATACTCACCAGACCGCCTTTCAGACCGAATATGATACACATGATACATGCGATAACACTCAACGCCAGAGAGAGGCTGCGAATCTGTGTCGTGACAATGCGGTCCGTTGCCACATCAACCAGGTGCTCATACCCTGAAACATAGAAAGACATATCCGGAAAGTTTTCGGTGCAGAACGATTCGATATTGTTAAGCAGTGTGCGCCGTGAATCCTGGCTCATCCGGCGTACATTCAAAGACACCCGGATTTTATCGTAGGTGGCGGTAACATAATCCTCGATGTCACTACCGCCCGACATTTCATACAGAAGAAGGCTCTGTGCCACTGCAGTCCGTGTTGCCGGTATCTGATAGTAGTGTGCCGAATCACCGTTGAGAGCCCGGTAAATCAGTTTGACATATTCAACTAAAGAAAGTGAAACGCTGACATCCGGATGTGACCTGATACGTTCCTGCAACGAGTCAACATTTCGCAGTACCTGCGGTTCCTTGAAGACGCCTTCTTTTCCGGAAATAATAACTTCAAAAGAGGAGATGCCGGCCAGGGAAGAATCGATGAATTCGGCGTCGCGGCGCAGGCGGCAGTTTTTTTTCAGATATTCGAGCATGGAACTTTCTACGGTGATTTTTCCGATACCGGGAAACATTACCAGGGAAACGGCTGCGCTGAGCAGTAAAATGAGACGGCCGTGGGTATTGTTTATGTGTGCACATTGTCGCAGCGTTTTTTTCGGTTCAAGGATTTTTTCCGGCAGCCGTGTTTTGTTTTCTTTTCTGAAAAGGAGGATACCGGTCGGAACCAGGAGCATGGCGAAGAAAAAAGAGGCCATGATCCCGAAGGCGGCGAACATGCCCATATGTCTGATAATGGGAAGCTCGCTGATACTCAATGAACCGAAGCCGAAAGCGGTGGTGATGGAGGTAAGGAAACAGGGTTTACCGACGCGGGAAAATGTCTCAAGCAGGGCAGTTTTTTTATCGTTACTGCCGGGTATAACCTTGTTAAAATGGCTGATAAAGTGAACAGAATTGGCTATCCCGATTACATTGATAAGTGCAAACAGGGTTGACGATACCGGGGTGAGCGGTGAATTGCACAACCCTTTCAGGCCCAGCGTCCACAACAGGGCGGCAGAAACGGAGAGCAGGGGAAAAATAATGCTGATTGCATCACGGAAAATGATCAGAAGAACGATACCCGCAAAGACCAGCGAAAGGGGGAAAAACAGATGCATGTCTTCCATTACCATATTGGACAATTCAGCATCAGTGATTACATTACCGCCGAAGAAAAAGGTTCTTCCGGTGGCGGCGGATTCATGAGCAAGCAGTTCCTTTAGTGCTGCGGTCACTTTGGTTGAAATGTCCCCGGCCTCTTTATCGTCGTCGTCCGACCATGTGAGCTGCAGAATAATACCGGCCGTTCGATAGTCATCGGAGACAAGCACCTTTCTGATAAAGGGATTAATGCTAATTCGTTTTTTTAACGCTGCTTCGGAATGGCTGCTGAAGTCCTTTTTTGTGACCAGGCTTTTTATTTCAAGTCCTTCATCAGTACCGACAATATCATCGATCGTGGTCAGGCTGATAACATCGATAACATGCGGCAGTTTTTTACATTTTTCCGACAGGGCGGCAATGTAGGCAAGCTCTTTTCCGTCAAGAACATTGTCGGCGTTCCAGGCAATGACTGCATTTTCATTGGAGACAAAGATTTCCTGATACTCATGGTACCGCCGGATTACCGGGTCGTTTCTGGCATACCAGGTGGTTTCATCCTCGACAATATGTAAATCCGGCACATAAAAGGAGAAGAACACAGAGATGATGACGGTGACGATAGTAAGCCATACCCAGTTGTTGAGGATAAACATACCGAAGCGTTTCATAGTACCTTATATCTTTTATGATAACGGGGAAATCTTGCTGTACCTCTGACAGGCCTGAAACAGTCTCCGGGAATAGAGGGTAGGATATACTGTTTGTACATGATAAAAAAGGCTATTTATCCTGCAGCTCCTGAGACAGGTATCGTTTCACGTATGCCTTATAAACCGAATTGTTAATACTTAACCAGTAGAAACCGACCAGAATAACGGCAACCGGGATGAGGTACCAGAGTTTTTTGTGTTTTATACCGTAAAAAACCAGTCCGACAACGATAATCACCATAAAAATGGTATTTGGAATAAGTCTTTTCATGAACATGAGCGGATAGAGAAAGACATCGGTGCTGAAGCCGGAAGAAAAGACGCTTGACAGGTTGGCAACACTGTACACAACCACACTGACAACAAACAGAGCGGCAATAGTATACAATCCGGCCGGTGAGATGATTTTGGCAAGTATGTCAGATATTTTTTTGTCCTCCATAATACCCCTTCCTTTCAGTTATGGCATGCTTCAATCAATAATATAACTCAATAATATATAATACTTAAGTGCCGTATCACACAGGTCTTTTGAAAGTCATATCCGGATACCACATCATTTCAGGTTGAGGGATCTCTTTTCTTTGTTATTTCAGGAGGATTTTCTTATTTTACTTCTCGTATCGGTGTCCGTATTCCTTATCGGGCATGCCTTTGAATAACTTCCGAGCTCATGTGCTATTCTATATATCTACTTGTTAGGAGGAACCCTATGGACTGGGGAATGGAAAATCGTCTGAAAAGACTTTTTAAGGATGACGGCCACTGTTTTTTTCTGCCTGTTGACCACGGCTATTTTCAGGGGCCCACTCACTGTCTCGAAAAACCGGGAGAGACTATAGCACCGCTGATTCCCTTTTGCGACGCATTGTTTGTCACAAGGGGTGTCTTACGGAGCTGTGTAAACACTGCTGAGCAGATACCCATCATTCTCAGGGTTACGGGCGGCACCAGTGTTGTCGGGAAAGACCTCGCCAACGAGGTTATCACCACGTCAATAGAAGAGATTGTCCGGTTAAACGCGTCGGCTGTCGGGGTGTCGGTATTTATCGGCAGTGATTATGAGAAAGAGACCCTGCAGAATCTCAGTTCGCTGGTGAATGTATGCGAGAACTACGGTATTCCGGTAATGGCGGTTACCGCAGTGGGTAAAGAGCTGGAGAAACGCACGGCACGGTTTCTTGCACTGTGCTGTCGTATCTGTGCCGAGCTTGGTGCGAAAGTGGTAAAAACGTACTGGTGTGAGGATTTCGACAAGGTCACCAACGGCTGCCCCGTGCCGGTGGTCATGGCCGGTGGTCCCAAGTGCGAGACCGAGATTGAGGTCATGGAGTTTGTTTATGACGGCATGCAGCGCGGTGCGGTGGGGGTCAATCTCGGCAGAAATGTATGGCAAAGTCCGCAGCCGGTACCTATGGCGCGCGCATTGCAGGCCATTATTCATGAAAAGGCTGATGTGAAGCAGGCGAAAGAAATCTATGATGAGATGAAAAACAGGTAGCATGGTGGCTGGGTAATTTCTCTATTTTATGTTGAAATGTTTAATCATCCGGTTTCCGTATTACATAACAAGTAAATTTATATTCTTGATTGGTGTGGTAACGGAAGTAAAGTAACCCTACAACATTTTTTCAATGAGTATGTTATGAAAAAAACAACAATACTGTTAATGATGATTACAGTTTCCGCTGTAATGCTTTACGCCCAGGAAAAAAATGAACAGCCGGGCGAGCAACCACAGAAGAAAAAAGCGCTCATTGCCTATGAGGAAACCCGCTTTAAAAGCAGTCTTGTCAAAGAAATGACCGCTTTGCTTGAAAAGGCGTCTGTTGCCGTGACGGTTGTCAAGCACTCGGACAATGGCCTTGACAAGCAGGATCCTTCCGGGTACGATGCCGTCTTTATCACCAATTCCGGGGTTAATTCAAAAGTGCGTCCCTGGGTTATGGCCTGGTTGAAAAAACATGCACAGCAGGCCGATAAAATCCTCCTGCACACCACTCAGCGAAGCACCTGGGAGGTGAAGGCGCCGGTTGACGGTGTTACGTCGGCTTCGGCAAATAAGAAAGTGAAGGAATTTGCGGCGGAATATGTCAGACTGCTGAAAGCAAAGTATACCTCGGACAAGCCTGCGGCCGATGATGACGAGTAATAGAAACGCGGAGAAGGTATTCTGGAAAATTTTTGCCTTTACCTGTCCGCTTATTCCCATTGCCGTTTATTTCAACAATAACTGGTATTCCCTGTTTCACAGCTATTCCGTCGGCATGGTGCTGGGACTGTTCTCCTGTTGTTATTTTCTCAACACGCTTTTGCTTTCCACCAGAATTCCTTATTTCGATCACCTCTATGGTCACGATCGGGTCATGGTGTTTCACGGCTGGTATGCAGTGTGCGCACTTATTTTTGCGATCGGCCATCTTGTCTTCAAATGGATCTTTTACCTCGACCTGTCAACACAGGTCATTTACGGTTTAACGGGATTGTCGCTTTTTTTTATAATAATAACCCTGACAACACTATTTATGATTGACAGTCTTCTGCACAGGGTGCCGGCTGTTGCCCGGCTGAAAAAGTTTTTCGTAACAAAGATTCATTTCGATTACTCCAGGCTGAAACTGGTTCATAACTTTACCGCGCTTGCCGCGTTTCTTATTATTGTTCATGTTTATCTGGCTTCGTCAACGCAGGAGACAATATTCAGGATGAGTCTTATCGGCGTGTGGGGTGGTATATGCATTATACTGTATGTCTACCACAAGGTTGTACGGCCGATTATTGCCTATACCGCAGGGTATACGCTCACGCAGAACAATCCGCTGACGCCTTCGATAACAGAGCTGAAACTGCATTCCGGTAAACGGGTGCCCAGGTACTATAAAGCGGGGCAGTTCGGTTACTTTCGATTGCTGGCACGGGAATGCGGTTATGCCGAGCATCCCTTTACCATTTCCTCTCCACCCGGCTCAGTAGAGCTTGCGATCACCGTCAAAACCCTCGGTGACTATACCGCAAAACTGCACAGGGTGCCGGTCGGGACGAAGGTGCTTTTTGACGGGCCTTATGGTATTTTCACGCCGGAAATGAAAAAACACATCCATATTTTCATAGCCGGCGGTATCGGTATCACCCCTTTTGTTTCTATTCTTGCTCAATATAACGACTCTGAAATACCGCAGGCAGTGACCCTTATCTGGACCTGCCGCACGCAGGATGAGATGATTCACCGGGATTTTTTTGCTGCATACGCAAGCCGGCACCGGCTGTTTCAATTTATTCCCGTCATTACCAGGGAGAGAGGTATCGACGGCGTACGACAGCGTATTGACCGGCAGCTTCTTGAAGCGGAGATTCCTCAGGTGGTACGTAAAAAGATTCGTGTCTTTCTTTGCGGACCGGAACCCTTGCGTATTACGGTTTGCAGGGAACTGAAGGCTATGGGTGTTCCCGGGAAAAACATACATTACGAAAAATTTTCTTTTTAATCTTATGGAACTGAGTGTCTCCCATACATTTCACCACGACCTGGTACCCCGCCTTGCTGAGATCGGCGGCGTGTATGAAGTGTACGGCAAACGCGATCGTGATATTATCGGCGGCGGCCGTTCCACCTATACGCTGCGAAGAATCACCCGCAGCAGTATCGAACATGCGGTCAAGCAGGCACACGATTACGGAATTACCTTTAATTACCTTATCAACGGCGCATCGCTGGGCGGTATCGAGCAGACTCGATCGGGACAGCGGAAAATTCGGAAGCTGCTTGACTGGATCTCGGCAATCGGGGTGGATGCGGTTACCGTTGCCTCGCCCTTTCTTGCCCGCATCGTTTGACACCGGTATCCGGACCTGCATATACGCACCAGCGCATTCGCCATGGTTGACACGGCAGAAAAAGCACGTCAGTGGGAGGATATCGGCTCCGATACCATCTGTGTCAGTGCTATAACCGGGAACCGCGATTTTAACCGCCTTCGAACAATTCGTGAGGCAGTCTCCTGCGAGCTGCAGCTTATTGCCAATGCGAGCTGTCTGCTTCACTGTGCCTATGAGCCGACTCACATGCAGTTGTTGACGCAAAGCTCCCGCAGCGGAAAAGGCAGTGACCGGTTCTGCCTTGACTACTGCGTATTACACTGCTCGTACCGGCGTCTGCAGGATCCGGTCAATTTTATACGGGCCTGCTGGATACGGCCTGAGGATTTATCGCGGTATGAGTCACTCGGGTACTCCTATTTCAAGATTCTTGAGCGGAGCTGTCCGCTTGATTTGCTGGTAAAGCGGGTGCAGGCATACACGGCACGGTCGTTTGACGGAAATCCCTATGAGCTGGTGGCGCCCATGGCAAGTATCACCCGGAAACTCGAAGCTACGCTGTTCAGCCGTGTTCGTATGGTTCTCTCCATGGCGCAGCTCCAGAAAGTGAAAATGGCCAGTCTCCTGGATATTCACGCCTACATGAAACGGGAAATACCTGATGAATTTTCCCGGGAGAAAGCACCGGTCTATATTGACAACAAAGTACTCGACGGTTTTCTGGAGGAGGCTTCACGCCATAGTTGCGGTACTACTGACTGTAAAGGGTGTGGGGTGTGTGAGGCTTATACTGAAAAGGCGGTGACGGTGAATAATAAGTACCGTGCCGATATGTGTTCGCGCGCGGAAAAGCTGAATACCGGGATACTGAACGGCTCGTTATGGTAATGCGGGCTTTTTCAGTATAAGACCTGCAATATGACCACCGAATCCGAAGGACTGATTGAGAGCCCACTCTATTTCGTGTTCCTGCCGGGCATCTGTGACAAAATTCAGCTCCCGGATTGGGTCATCAAGATTGGCACAGGGATGAACGAATTGATCCTGAATGCTGAGAGCCGTGACTGCTGTCTCCAGTGCACCCGATGCACCGATAGTGTGGCCGGTAAGAGATTTCGTTGCATTGACAAGCGGCTTTTTGCCGAACACCTTTTCAATAATCCTTGATTCCGTTTCGTCGTTTATGATTGTTCCGGTGCCGTGGGTATTGATATAGGCAATGTCTTCCGGTTCACATGCCGCATTGGTGAACAGTGTCGAGTACATTTTATCAATCTGCCGGCCGTCAGGATCCATTCCCATGATAGTAAATGCATCACAGGTTTCACTGTACGATTCAATGGCGGCTACCGGTTGTTTCCCGCGCCGTCGGGCATGTTCTGCTTCCTCCAGCACCAACACGGCGGCACCGCCGCCGCTGAAGAGGAACCCGCTTCTTTTTTTGTCAAAAGGACGGTTTGCACGGTCAAAGTTACCGTCGGCCTGTACCAGCGTTTTTGCCGTGTCAAATGCACGGAAAATACCACCATAGGGATCGGCCAGATATTCGGCACCGCCGGTGAGAGCCATATCAATATCTCCCGTCCGTATAGCGCGAAACGCGGTGCCGATTGCGGTGGTTCCCGAAGCACAGGCGCTGGACACGGTCATGGACAGACCGGGAAAAGAATATTTAATAGACAGAACCGCAGAACAGGCATTGGGCATGGTCATGGCTACAGAGAAGGGGTTAAACCGCGACGAAAAGCGAAACGGGCCGGGAGTATCCGAAGAGCTGTCCGAGCCCGCCATTTTCTTACAATAAGCGTCAACGGTTTTTTTTATCGGTGTGACAATATGCGTTGCTGCACTGCCGGTATACGATACCAGACCACCGTTGCCGGTACCCATGACAACACCACATCGATCGGGATGTACCTCCGGCAAGATATAAGTGTTCTTTTTCTCATCACGGAGCTCCTTTGTAAATCCTGCATCCGCGACAGCCATATCCGCACTTATCAGGGTAAAAAGCTGTACCGGATCCATCTGCATCTTTTCGGCACGGCTGAGCGGATACTGTGTATAGTCCGGCTCATGCATCGGGGCCCATATCGGGGATGAGTACGAGTTGTAGTCACGCCATTGCTCGGGAATGGTCTCTACAGCGGCGGTGCCAGCAAGACAGTTGTGCCAGAATTCCCCGCGTCCGTTGCCGATGGGAGAGAGTATGCCGATGCCGGTAATGACCACCTCCCGTTTCATACTGCCCCGGCGGCAATCTTCTGTTTGATAAACGACAAGGTGTCGCCGATAGTAGTCAGGCCTTTTGCCTCTTTATCACTGATTTCTTCGTCGAATTCCTGATCGAGTGCCATGAGCAAACTGACGGTGTCGAGAGAGTCCGCTCCCAGATCCTCAATGAATTTTGAATCGAGAGACAGGTCTTCCGGTTTCTTTTTAAGGATATCCTCCACAACGGTATTGATACGATTAAGGATTTCCTGATCGGTTGGAACAGCCATCAGTATTACCTTCCTTACC
This sequence comes from uncultured Fibrobacterota bacterium, assembly GCA_964543525.1. Lineage (GTDB taxonomy): Bacteria > Fibrobacterota > Chitinivibrionia > Chitinivibrionales > JANQEN01 > CBDVBE01. Next base: position 34,524 of record CAZIYW010000054.1, read on the forward strand.
CACTGCTGCGCCGTTAAACAGGGGTTGCCGGGTAATCATGAAATGGTTGCGGTTGAAAAAAGAGAAAGATAAAATAATAAATTCCTACAGGTAAAACCCTTTTTACAGTTTTCTCAATAATTTAAGAAAGGTATATCACCATAGATGAATGTATAAATAATATTTTTCAAAGGGTATAGTGTTGCAGGTGTTTTTGTAAGTAAAGACCTTTCATGAGACGTCCGTGCAACAACGATACCGTCCCATGTACCCGTTGGTGGAAGGAGCTTTATGAGTAACCTTGCGTCGGTTGGAACGGCAAATCCGTCATTTAGTATCAATCAACAGACCATGGCGGCGCTGGTAGACGAACATTACGGTGACACACTCCGTCCCCGCAGTCTTGAAGTGATGCGTAAAGTCCTGGAGCATCCCAGTATCCGTAAACGGTATATAGCCGTTGACAATATAGCGGAGCTGATCACCTTTAAAAATGAGGATCCGGACAAACGGATGAAGCGCTTTACCCGGTGGGGAACGCGGCTGGGTGCAGAGGCTGCCGATGAAGCGCTCAGGAAAGCGGGCGTTGCACGTGATGAGGTTACAGTACTCGTGGTGAATACCTGTACCGGCTATCTGTGTCCGGGGTTGACCTCCTATTTGATTGAGCATCTTGGGTTGCGTAAGGATATCAAGGCTTTTGATGTTGTCGGACTGGGGTGCGGCGGATCGGTCCCGAATATTAACCTGGCCCAGTCGGTACTCGGAAACGGTAACGGCGGGGTAGCCTTGAGTATCGCCGTTGAAGTATGCAGTGCCACGTATCAGATGGATAATGATATCAGTCTGATAATATCCAATGCAATATTCGGTGACGGTGCTGCGGCAGTCTGTATCTGGAACCGTCCGCAGGGTCTTGAGATGGTGGCTTCACGGAGTTACTATGAGCCGGCTCATCGTGATGATGTCCGCTATGTTTACCGCAAGGGGCAGTTGCATAACCGCCTGTCCCCGCAACTGCCGCAGATTATCGGCACGCTGGTTCCCGAAGAGATAAAGAAATTGTGCAGCGAGCATTCCCTCTCTCCTTCAGACATCAATCATTGGGCTATTCACCCGGGCGGTCATAAAATGCTTGAGGAAATCAAGGCTGCACTGGATCTTCCCGAACACAAGATGGCGCTGTCGCGCAAGGTTCTTGCCGAGTATGGCAACATGTCTTCACCGAGCGTGATTTTCGTGCTGAATGAAATTATGCAAAACGGTGTCAGTCCCGGTGACTGGTGTTATATCATCGGGTATGGTGCGGGCTTGTCGATATATTCCTATTTGTTGCGCGCCCGGTAATTACAGCCATGCATATCCTGATGAAGGTGTAACTCAGTACCATAGCTTATATTTTTCTCACCCGCCGACAGCGGCAGACATGCCCGCAGGAAGACAATTGGCGATCCGGTGCAGAATCCGTTTTTCGAGCCCACGCAGTTCCCGTGAGGAGACGGCACCGACGAACATCCGTATACGGGTGGAGCCTGTGTCCGATGCCACATACCAGTCGGTTGTTTCGTGCAGACGCTCCTCAGTATACTTCTGTGTGATACGTCGAACCTTTGACGCAGAGGGAATGGTGTGTGTGC